>JABDJR010000649.1 GCA_013003415.1 Candidatus Eiseniibacteriota bacterium
TCCTTCGTTGCCACATGGTCCGTTTCTGTTCCGGAAAGAACCATGTGCCCCCAGAACACCGTCTTGTTCTCGAACTCAAGAACGCCTTTCAGGTAGGGCAGCACGGTGAAGGGAGCAAATTGATGCCACGCCTGGCCATCAAAATAGGCCTGCGAACTGAGTTCAGTTTCGCCGGAATGGCTAAAGCTTCCCACGACCACTATCTCTGAATCGGCCCCCTCAAAAAGTCCCGAAACGCTAAAGTTCCGACCGTCCGATCTCCATAGACCTTCTCCCAATCCGGACCAAGACTGGCCATCGAAGATCGCAATTCCTTTGGCGAGCACGCCATTGATAGTTTTGAACGAACCGGCAACAACCAAACCATTCTGGGTACTAAGAAGTCGGTGGATACGACGCTCGCTGGTGGCGATCACCGTCTGGTTGGAAGGTTCGAACTTAGCGACGAACCCTCCACCTTCGAAATCTCTTGTACCGCAAAAGTACACTTCCCCCTCGTGCTCCACCATATCTCGGATTGTGTTCTCTTTGGCTAGGTCGCCAAGTGGCAACTCCGACCACGCTTCTCCGTCAAATAGCCAAAGCTGCTTGCTTGCGTCGTTATCTTTGTACCAGTTACCCAAAACAAGAAGGCCGTCGGAGGTTGAAAGGACCTGCGAAAGAAAAGCAAAGTCTCCGGGATCTGCGGTTAGACCCAAGGAAGTCCAGGCCTCACCATCCCAGGCATAGAGCAAGGGCGATTCTCCCCTGTCATATTGAGTTCCAATGACAAGAAGATCTTCGTGAGTGGTGACGATGTACGGAGCCAAAGGGGGCGGAGTGTCCCAGGCTCGCCAAGTGACGCCGGTCCAGGTGGCTATGTTCTCGCAGGGGGCGCCATCCAAAAACCCGAAGCTTCCTATCGCGACGAGTTCACCCTTGAACTCAACAACCGACTGAATTTCCGCGTAGTCGCCCTCTAACGATCCAAGTGCCCCCGGTATGCGAAACAATGGCCTCCAGTTTTGATTCGAACCAATTTGCTCAACATGCGGATCTTCAGATTGAGCCTCTACCGTTGCTCCAGGGAGGGCACACACCACCAACAAAAAAGACAACAGAGGTAGGAAATAGCGAGGTAGGAGGGCCATAAGTCCATTCTATCAGGGTTTCAGGGTCATGAAGGGCAGGAATTAAGAACCAACTTGAAGGGCTCAAGCCTAAAGACAACCCGATTACGATCCTGGTAACCTCGGGTCTTCTCCAGCCGCAAAGGATCCGACCCATGACCCATCGTAAGTCTCTCTTTAGCTATCTTGTCCTTCTACTCTGCAGCATCGCTCTTATGGGGTGTCCGGAAAGCGATTCCGTTTCCAACCCCGATGGGAATGGGAACGGAAACGAAGACGAAGGAAAACCACCGACAGAAATGCTCGGCGTGTGGAAGTTCCAGTCTGCAACCGTGAACGGAAATCCGGTCGACCTCTCCGATCTTATGGAGTGGGTCCCCATGGCCGTCCGTGCCGAAATCCAAATTCTGGAAAACGGTGCCTACGTCTATCAAGAGGTGAACACTCAGGGCGGGCAGCTTTGGTGGGAAGCCGGCTTTGTGTATGTGGAGGGTGGCGAAATTGACGTCAACATCCAACAGGACGGAGACGGTGCTCGCATGGAAACCGTGTTCTTCACTTACACACTCAGTAATGGCATCTTCACCCTCACCGAAAACGACGAAGGCGATATTGTCGTCTTGGTGATGACTCGATAGCCGTGCTCGCAGCACCCGTCTTCACATTGAAGCGGAGAGCGCTCGAGTTTTAGCTCCGCGGAACCAATCGACTAGACCGGTTGGGTAGCTTCCGCCGCGAGCTTCTTGTAGATCGCCATGAGTTGCTGGGCGACGCTCTCGGCGTCAAGACCTTTGGCGCGAATCTGGGCTGCTCCGTTGGTGACAGTGGGAACCTTACCCTCCACAAGATCACGCAACGCCTCGGTCCACTCTGTGGCACTATAAGAAAGCACGCGGCTTCCCTCTACCCCGCCCAGGACTTCCTGCACGTCTCCGCAATCCGTTGCGAAAACCGGGCGCGAACAAGCAAGTGCTTCCTTCACCACATTGGGTGAACCTTCGTGGTGGGAAGTTAACGCCACCACATCGGCCGCGTTCATGTAGAGAGGCACCTTATCGTGGGGAATCTTTCCCCCCGCGAAGGTTTGAATGAGAACCTTGTCCCCTAAGGGTCGCGCTGCCGATTCCAAAAGGTTGAAATTCTTGATGGTGTTGTGTGGATCCGCCCCAAACAGAACGACCTTCACATCGGGAGACAACTCCAGTTCCTCCCGACACGCGTCGCGGTCCATGGGCTTAAAAAGCTTCGTATCTACGCCATTAGGAATCACGGCCACGTTCTCCGTGAAACTTTCAATTTGCTCCGCGAGGCCACGCGACTTCACCAGAGCCATCTCATTGAAGCGAGCGTAGTACCGATTCACCGGACCGTAGAATCGGTCTCGCAGCCGGGGTTGGTGAGATGAGCGATCCGCCAACAAGTCGGACCCGCAATAGGACGTCACCAGGGGTCTTCCCTTTGTCCCCAGAATTCTCACCAAACTGCCAAGGTTTCCATAGTGCGCGTGCACCACATCGTAGTCTGGGGCATACAAGCGGGAGCGAAGATCGGGCCACTTCTTCACGTAGGGCAACAGACCGTGACTTCCCTCAATCACAAACACTTCAATATCGGCGTGTTCCCGAAGAGAGTCGACTTGCGCTTTGACAAAGGCACCGCGCCCCGGCCGCTTGGGGCTGGGATACATGGCGGTGACATGAAGGACTTTCAGCCGAGAACTCATCTTGAACCCAGAACTTGCGATGGCAGCATCGATACAAACCGCAAGAGTTAGCTCCGTCCCATCCAACGCTGAAGCACAAACAAAATCCACAGCAGGTGACCATAGTCACGTCCCCCGCTCTGGGTCGACTGAAAGATATCGTCGAGCTTGGATCCGGAAAAACCCAGGGAGGCTGATTTGAGCGTGTTCAGATCTCCATTAAATTCCGGATCACCAAACCACTTTGCCATAGGCACCGAGAACCCGCGCTTGGGGGCATGCAGCAGCTCCTGAGGAAGTCGTTGGGCAATGGTTCTGCGCAAAACGCTTTTTCGCTGGTAGCCATCCATCTTTACGTTCTTGTGCACATGAACCATCAACTCCACCAGACGATGATCCAAAAATGGAACTCGAGTCTCCAAAGAATGCGCCATGGACATGCGATCGACTTTGACCAGCATGTCGTTGGGTAGGGACTCCTTCAGATTGAAATACATGAGGCGATAAAACGGATCTTTGTAGGGACACGCACTCATGAGATTCCGAACGTAGTCCTGCATAGAAACCAAGGACTCGCTGCTGGAAGCCAGGAGTTCACGCACTAGGCCATGATTCCCCCAGCTGATCTTGGCAATCAGGCGATCTTCAAAGTCTTGGGCCGACGCCTCGGTGACTTTGACCGCCCGCACGGCCTTACGCCGCATTCCCCCGGGAAGCATGCCCTCGGCAATGCCCAGCACCTGAGGAATAGAGGATTGAAGCATCTGCGGCAGTTTTTGGTAGGTGTTCGCGAATTTCTCGCCCTGGTAGATGGTGTACCCGGACAACACCTCGTCACCCCCATCCCCCGTCAGCACCATCTTCACGCTCTCAGCGGCATACTTCGAAACCTGACCCGTAGGTACGGCCGAAGAGTCTCCAAAAGGGTCGTCGTAGTGATGCAGCACCTAGGCGAGCGACTCCTCAAAGTCCTTGAGTTCCAGAACCGCCTCAGAATGCTTCGTTTTGAACTTCTCCGAAACAGCTCGTGCGAGCTGCCGCTCGTCAAAGTCTTTGTCGGTGAAACCAACGGTGAAGGTCTCGACCGGATGGGAGCTAATCTCGGACATGAGAGCCACGATGGAAGACGAGTCGAGGCCGCCACTCAGAAACGCTCCGTAAGGCACATCGCTTCGCATGCGGATACGGACTGAGTCCGTAAGCAAATGCTCAAACTCTTCATCGACCTTTTCCTGATCGGTACGCATGGCTTCTTCGTCGATCTCGGGAAGATCCCAATACTTCGATTCCGTAACCTGCCCCCCTTCAACCACCATGCGGTAGCCGGCAGGAAGGGACCGGATGTGTTTGTAGAACGTATGCGGGGCCGATATGTACCCCGAAGACAGGTAAACCTCGAGCATGGAGTAGTCGGGATCATCGGGAACCCCCGCGGCAAGCAGGGCTTTGATCTCCGAGGCAAACCAGAAGGAGTTATTAAAGTTCGCATAGTAGAGCGGCTTCTCACCAAGGCGGTCGCGGGCTAGAAAAACCCGATCATTGGCCTTGTCCCAAATCGAGAAGGCCCACATCCCGTTCAAATGATCGAGGCAATCGATGCCCCATTGGCGATAGGCCGTCAGCAAGACCTCGGTATCGCTTTGGGTCTCGAAATCGTGACCCAACTCTTTCAGCGTCTCTCGAACTTCGATGTAGTTGTAGATTTCTCCGTTAAAGCTGAGGATGTTCCCTGCAGGGTCACGCTTGGGCTGGTCGCCTCCGACTAGGTCGAGAATCGCCAGTCGACGATGGCTGAAGCCCACCGAACCCGAGGACCAAATGGCCCCTGCATCGGGACCACGATGGACGAGGGTTTCTCCCATGCGCTCCAAAAGACCCGAATCAACCTGCTTTTGTCCATCGAGGTGAATGACGCCGGCAATGCCACACATAAACTATTCTGCCGCCGTGACATCGAGGGAAAGCAATTTCCACCCGGCTTCACCGCGTTTCCAAACCATGGAAGCGAATCCGGTGAAGGACCCGACTGCTTCCTTCGAAGCATCGATGTAGTTCTCGGTCGTTTTCTTCCGGAGGATGCCGACATCTCCGACGACCTTGATAAAGAGTATTTCCGTTTCGCTGTCGGCGACCCGCATGCCCGCATCCCACCATTCACGAAGCCCTTGGATCATGGCCTCGCGGGTCATCATGTCCCCACCGGCGGTCCATCGAGAAAAGTCTTCGTGAAGCAGCTTTGCGTACGCCTCAGGACCGGCACCATCCACGGTCGTTGTCGCCGAGAGTGCGCTAGAGGCCGCGAGCAAATGATCCGCTTCTGATTCTTCGTGTGCAGCGTCTCCGTGAGCCAAGGTTGGTT
>JABDJR010000689.1 GCA_013003415.1 Candidatus Eiseniibacteriota bacterium
TCCCAGTATCACGCCGGACTGGGAGGTTTTGGTGGTGAACGATGGCTCCTCGGATGAGACCGGGGAGGTGTTGACCCGTTGCAAGGGAATAACCGCCATTCATCATCCTGTGAACCGAGGCTACGGAGCTTCTCTCAAAACCGGCATCCGAAGCGCACAGTATGACCGTGTTCTCTTTTACGATGCGGACGGGCAGTTCCGCCGCGAAGATATTCCGGCTCTTTACGAAGCAGCAATGGAATGCGATATGGCTACCGGGAAACGCAGCAAAGCTTCCGACGCTCCACTCTTACGTCGCCCGGGGAAAAAGATCCTTAGTTGGACGGCGAACTATCTAGTTGGCCAGAAGATTCCCGATCTCAACTGTGGTTTTCGTATTGTTAAGCGCGAGATTCTTCTGCGCTACGTGCACTTGCTTCCCCAAGGATTTTCGGCCTCGACTACGCTCACCCTGTTGCTTCTTAAGGAAGGGTTTGATGTCAAGTTTGTCCCCGTGACCATTGAGCGTCGCGTGGGAACAAGCACCGTCAATATTTTTTCTGACGGCTTTGAAACCCTCATGCTTATTGTTCGACTCGTGACGTTGCTCGATCCCCTGCGCGTGTTCCTCACCGCAAGCGGATTCTTCTTCGTGATTGGCCTCGCCTGGGGGCTTCGTTACTACCTTCAGGGGCGAGGTATTTCCATTGCCACGCTGTTCATGTTGATCTCGGGTACGCTGACATTCTTGATTGGGCTTTTGGCCGATCAGGTCTCGGCACTCCGACGGGAGTATCACCGCTAATGTGTGGCATTGCAGGTTTCATCGAGAGGGATCGCTCAGCAAAAGCTGAAGCAACCACCCTCGAAAAAATGGTGGAGGTCATTCACCACCGGGGTCCGGACTCCGGGGGTGGAGCCGTGGTGGGCCCTGCGGCGTTGGGTATGCGACGCCTGGCCATCATCGATGTGGCGGGCGGCGATCAACCCATGCGAGACGATACCGGCCGCTTCTGGCTCGTCTTCAACGGAGAAATCTACAACTTTCGCGAGCTGGCTAAGGATCTGGAGTCGAGAGGGGTTACCCTTCGGACGCGTAGTGACACGGAAGTGCTGCTCCATCTTTTCGCCCTCGAAGGGGCGGACTGTCTGAAGAAACTCAACGGCATGTTTGCTTTTGCCGCCTACGACAAGCAGGAAAACCGCTTGCTCTTGGCGCGAGACCGTCTCGGCATCAAACCTTTATTTTACCGCCTCGACAAAGACCGTCTCTGGTTCGGATCGGAATTGAAAACGATTTTGGCCGATCCCCGCGTCCCGAGAACTCTGAATCGCCAAGCCTTGCACGACTTCCTTGCCTTCAATTACATGCCGGCGCCTTTGACCGCTATGAAAGGAATCTCCCAGTTGCTCCCGGGCACGTTCATGTTGCTTGAAAACGGTCAGGAGTCGATTCACTCCTACTGGGATTTAGAGTACGAACCTGACCATTCTCGTGACGAAGCCTACTGGATCGAGGCTACGCGTTCGGGCTTAGAGGAGTCGGTGAAACGTCGTTTGGTTTCCGATGTTCCCTTTGGAGCCTTTCTCTCCGGAGGGATCGATTCCAGCGCGGTGGTGGCTTTCATGAGTCGTCATCTAGATCAGCCGGTCAAAACATTTTCGATCGGCTTTGAAGAACCCAGCTACAACGAATTGAGTCAGGCGAAAATTGCCGCCGACACTTTCAAATCGGAACATCACGAACTTGTGGTGAAGCCGAATGTCTCGGAGCTTATCTCCCGCCTGGTTTGGCATAGCGATGAGCCGTCCGCGGATTCCAGCGCGATTCCCGTCTTTCTCGTGTCTCAATTGGCTCGGAAACATGTCACCATGGCCTTGTCTGGAGACGGTGGGGATGAGCTGTTTGCCGGATACGAGACCTACCAAGCTCACCATTGGCGAAACCAGTATCGAAAGATCCCAAAGGTCCTTCGACACGGTGTCATCCGTCCTCTGGTTCACGCCATCCCGCCATCCTCGAAAAAGGTAAGTCTTGAGTTCAAGGCCAAGCGGTTTGTGAATGGGTCTGAACTCAGCGCCGAACAATCTCACTACTCCTGGCGCAATATTTTTTCGGAAGCCATGCGGGACGACCTCTATACCTCGGCCCACAGGAGTAGCTTTGAGCCGCAGCCATCCTTCCGGTTCTATGAGCAGCATTTTGAGCGCAGCCGAGGTTGGGACTTTCTCAACCGGATGCTCCATGTCGATACCCGGTTTTATCTCCCCAACGACATGTTGGTG
>JABDJR010000692.1 GCA_013003415.1 Candidatus Eiseniibacteriota bacterium
GTTGAGACCATGGTTCGCCGTCCTCAATAACGCTCTTCAAAATGCCCTCAGAGCCCACCTTCCGGCGTGATCCCCTCCAAGGTCATTTAGCTCTCATTGCTCCCGGCCGCTCGGATAGGCCCCGAGACGAGACGATTTCCGGCGAAAAGATTTCGGGTGAATGCCCCTTTTGCCCGGGTAACGAAAAGGAAACCCCGCCACCGGTTTATGTGTGGGGTGATCAGCCTTGGGCGGGTCGTGTGGTCCCAAACAAGTATCCTGCGGTGGTTCCTGCTTCCGGTGGCGTCCCCACCCTCGGCCACGACGGCCCCGTGTCTGGTGAGACGGCGGGACTTGGTCTTCACGAAGTCCTTATTGAGGGCCCGGATCATCTGAAGGATTGGAATGAACGATCTTCCCAGGAGATCGAGATGTTGCTCCGCGTCATGTTTCTGCGACATGAGGAGCATGCCAAACAGGCCTGGTTTCGCTATGGGGTTGCTTTCAGGAACTTTGGTCCACGATCCGGAGCCACGCTCCGGCATCCCCACAGTCAGGTGATGGCCCTTCCGGTTGTCCCGCCGCAGGTCGCTGAGATTTGGCAGAAACAAGCCGCCGCGTTTGCAAAAGGAGACTGCCTGGTTTGTCTGGGAACGGATCCACAGCGGCTGGTCTGTGAGTCTGACACGCTCATTGCCTATACCGCTTGGAGCCCAAAGGCGGCTTACGAGATCTGCCTCCAGAGCAAAGCACATCGTGCCGATCTTTCCGGGGGTGAGGTCATGGCTGAATTGGCGATCATGCTTCAGCGGCTTGTTGCCTGCTATCATGCGCTGATCCCGCATCCCAGTTACAATCTGGTGATTCAAGCCCCGCGCCCTCAGACGGTTCCCGAAGAACATTGGCGTATGGAACTTTTGTTGCGGAACCAACAGATCGCCGGGTTTGAAATGGCATCTGGAATTTACCTTAGTGATATTACACCTGAACGGGCTGCCCTCCGGCTGCGTGAGGTTCTCCCGCCGAGACATTAATGCCGATTCCCATTGGTCAACGTCACTCCCGTAGAACAAAGCCTCGGCGATCTGCGGGACCTCGCATTGTTCACATCGCGACAGAAATGACTCCCCTGATCAAGGTGGGGGGGCTTGCGGATGTGGTTGGTGCTCTGGCTTCGGATGCCTCCGAATTAGATATCAGTGTTGTTCTACCCGGCTACGCATCCCTGCTAGACGGAGTTTGGGATGCAGATCGCGAGCCCTTGGACCCCATTCCCTTCCAGTACAACGGTCACCCGCAATCCGCGAGATTGTGGCGGATTCACTTAGCAAAACACCCAGCCAGACTTTTCGCGTTGGAGATGGCTTGCTTCTCCAATCGAGAGGGGATTTATACCGATCCAAAAACGGGGGAGGGTTTCGACGATGAGGGCGATCGGTACGCACAGTTTTGTTTGGCCGCACTCTCGACACTACCAAGAATCGACTTGCAGCCGGACATCTTGCACTTGCATGACTACCAAAGCGCCTTGGTTCCCACGCTCCTAAAACACGGCCCGTCTTGGGGAGGGTACTACGACCGAACGAAAACGGTGTTGACCCTGCACAACCTCGCGTTTCAGGGGATCTACCCGGAGTCGGTTGCTCATCGCATTGCGGGGTTGGATCAGGACTTCTATCCGGGAGGGCCTTTGGAGTTTTGGGGGAAGACAAATTTTTTAAAAGCGGGGCTAATCCACGCGGATAAAATCACGACCGTGAGCCCGACCTATGCGAAAGAAATACAAAGTGGACCCCAGTTTGGATTCGGTCTGGAAGGGGTGGTCCAGGAGCAAAGCGGAAAGTTGTCCTCCATCCTGAACAGGATCGACACGGAGTACTGGAACCCGGAAACCGACCCCCATCTTGCTGCCAACTACGACGCAAAGAAAATGGATTCCCGCAAGAAAAACACGGAAGCGCTGCTCGAAAGCCAGAAGCTCCAACCGGGGGCTCCCGTGGTGGGGATGGTCACGCGGCTTTCCGATCAAAAGGGAATCGATCTCGTACGAGCGGCCGCAGACCGACTTCTAGAACGTTCTTTGCGCTTGGTTATTTTGGGTTCAGGAAACAAGACCTATGAGACGTTCTTTGAGGAGCTGGCGGAGAAGCATTCGGGTCGGGTTAGCTATGACGCCTCTTTTAACGAACCACTTGCGCATCAAATTTATGGTGGAGCCGACTTCCTGCTGATGCCCTCGCGCTACGAGCCTTGCGGCATCACCCAGCAAATCGCAATGCGATACGGGGCTATACCGGTTGCGAGGAGAACCGGAGGTCTGGCGGACACTCTTGTGGACGGTCATGGTCAGGCGGGGAGCGAAGCCAAGCCCAACAGTCTCCTTTTTGAAGACTACACGCCTGAGGCCATGCTCGAGGCCTTGGACCGAGGCCTCGCCCTGTCTGAGGACGAACGTAGGCGGTGGCGAACCCGTGCCATGCAACAAGATTTGGGGTGGAACGTAGCCTTGGGTGAGTACTTGTCCCTCTATAGGGATGTGCTGGCATCCTAAATGCTGTGTGCGCAGGCCTTCAAACCGCCCTCTTTAAGTGCGAACTTCAGGAGGAGCCGTTAATGTCATGTGGGGTAATCGCTTAGGGTATTTCTACATCACGGGTGAAGAGATTTTCCGTGACTGATATGCTCGTTCGCGGTCCAAGAGGCTAGGTCGCGCCCTGGGGCAATATCCTTAAACCTGCCCCAACCCAGCGCCGATAGCATATAGAGGTTTGGAGTTAAGTGGATGACAGCCAATACCTTGAAGGTAGATAAGGCGTGGAACGGACACGAGGCGAGGAAATGAAATCAAAATTGCGGTTCTTGATCTGTGTTGGCTTGTTGGCAATCGTCGCTTTTCCTGGTTCTTTATTGGCTCAGTCCAATGAAGATGCTCAGTATGAAATCGGCCCCGACGACACGATTCAGATTCAAATTTGGCAGCGCCCAGACCTCAGTGGCACCTACGTTGTCGACGAGCAAGGTAAGTTGAACTTGCCCCTCATCGGATTGTTTACCGCCGAGGGCAAAACGGCCGGCGCGCTTGGTAAAGAGCTTGAGCGGCGTTTTGTGATCATGGATCCGGGGGTTAGCCAGGTCCTAGTCACGGTGACCGGTTTTAACAGCCGGCGCTTTACCGTGGTTGGTGAAGTTCGCGCCCCGGGTGTTTACACGTTCCGAAAGTCCCCAAGTCTTTGGGATGTCATTCTTACTGCTGGTGGTGAAACACCGAACGCGGACATGAGCGAAGTCCAAATCGTCCGGGAGCTTGGTGGGGGAGAAGTCGAGACCATCAATGTCGATTTGTCCGGAGGTCTGAATGGCACTCCCAGCAACAGTATTCCCGCATTAAAACCCGGCGACTCAATCGTGATTTCCTCGGTTCAAACCAATGCCGTGGTCGGAGATCAAGTCCAAGTGTTGGGAGCGGTTCGCGCTCCGGGAGTATACTCTCTTAAGTCAGCCACCACGGTGGTTGAAGCTGTATCGGTTGCGGGCGGGCATATGGAATCTGCCGATTTGCGTAAGGTAAAGCTCGCGCGACGCGGAAACTCCGGGGCGGTGGTCTATGGAATCAATC
>JABDJR010000052.1 GCA_013003415.1 Candidatus Eiseniibacteriota bacterium
GACCAAAGCCGAAGAAGTCCTGCGACAAGAAACGCAGCGCCTGGGATTCGAAGTGCGCGATCCTTCTCAGCCCGCGGGAACTCTCTCCGGGGGGGAACGTCAAACCCTGGCCATTGCCCGAGCCGTGTACTTTGGGGCCGAGCTTTTGATTCTCGATGAACCGACTTCCGCCCTGGGGGTGGCTCAGAAGTCACAGGTCCTCCGGCAAATCGATACCCTGAGGAAGCAGAACCTCGCTATCATCCTCATTACCCACAATGTCCGCGATGCCTATGCGGTGGGGGATCGCTTCACGATCCTTGAACGGGGACAGTCGATGGGGACCTACAAGAAGAGTGAGATCTCCCGAGACGAGCTGCAAGAGAAGATGGCCGGCGGGAAGGAACTCGTTAGTTTTTGACCTAGGCAGATCACCAAGCCAGGAACACCATGCAACCAACCGTTTCCTACATCACTCTCGCCACGAACGACATTCCTAAAGCAGTCGCGTTCTATCGCGATGTCTTTGGCATGGCCACCGGCAAAGAGACCGACACCTACGCTTTCTTGAAATCTCCCGGCGCCATGCTCGCCCTCTATCACCGGAAGCATTGGCGTTCTCTGACCGGAACGCCGGCACCAGCCATGGTGGGTGGAGTGCTTGTTTCCCTGAACGTCGGCTCAGAAACCGAGGTCAACGCCATCATCGAGCGCGCGACGGCACAGGGAAGCCTTGTCCAGAGTGACGCCACGGCCACCGAATGGGGTGGCTACAACGGCATGATCCAAACTCCCGAAGGACACCTTTGGGAAATCGTGTTTAACCCAAACCTTTAGTTTCCAGCCGACAGCGTTTCTTTTCTTGCCAGAATCGCAGAAATCAATCAATCTTGCCCTCAGATGAGCCATGCGCGCCTTGTGAAAGAGGGAAATGGCGTCTAGTAAGACACCGTCGATACATCTAAATCTGAATGTTCGTGGCCTCAAGCAGTCGGCCACCCTCCGCATCAACGAAGAAAGTAACAACCTTCTTCGTAGCGGTCATCGTGTCTTCAAACTTGGCCTCGGTCAGTCCCCCTTCCCTGTTCCCACGCCGGTGGTTGACGAGCTCAAGGTCAACGCTCACCAAAAAGACTATCTACCCGTCATGGGGCTCCGCGAATTGCGGGGCGCGGTGGCCGACTTTCACAATCGCACCCAACACGAACGGTTCAGCCCCGACGGCGTGATGATTGGACCCGGCTCGAAAGAGCTGATGTTCATTTTGCAGCTCGTGTACTACGGCGACCTTGTCATCCCTACCCCGAGTTGGGTTTCCTACGCACCGCAAGCTCACATTGTGGGACGGCACATTCGTTGGCTTCCCACTTCCGTTGACGACGGTTGGCGACTCACGCCGGAGCGCCTTCACAAACTCTGCAGCGACGACCCGGACCGGCCTCGCCTGTTCATTTTGAATTATCCCTCGAACCCGACGGGCATGACCTACAAGGCCGAAGAGCTTAGGGCTATTGCCACCACCGCGCGGAAGTATCGCGTGCTCTTCTTGTCCGATGAGATCTATGGGGAACTCCATCATCGCGGTCAACACATCTCCATTGGGCGCTACTACCCCGAAGGCACCATTATCAGCAGCGGCTTAAGTAAGTGGTGCGGTGCCGGGGGTTGGCGTTTGGGAACCTTCACCTTTCCCGAAGAACTAAACTGGCTTAAAGACGCCATGGGCGTCGTGGCCAGTGAAACCTACACATCGACTAGCGCGCCCATTCAATACGCGGCGGTCCGTGCTTTCCAAAGCGACATTGTGATTGAAGAGTACCTCTGGAACATACGTCGCATTCTTCGCCGCCTCGGGCGAGTCTTGGCGCAGCGCCTTTCCGATGCCGGGGTGAGGATCAGCGAACCCCAAGGTGGCTTCTACTTGTTCCCCGATTTCTCGCCTTTCCGAGAAGACTTGAAAGAACGCGGCATTGAAACGAGCGAGGAGTTTTGTCGACGGTTGCTCAAAGAAACGGGGGTGGCAGCGCTCCCCGGCAGTGATTTTGGTCATTCCGAAGACGCCTTAACCGTTCGCCTTGCCTATGTCGACTTTGACGGAACAAGGGCTTTGGTTGCGGCGGAGCAGATTCCCCCCCAGAAGTCTTTGGACGATGGCTTTTTGGAAATGTACTGCCACAACTGTTTAGAAGGCATCGATCGCATCTGCAATTGGATTCAGGGTTAGGCATGCGCAAAGAAGAAGAGAAAACAGACTACGAAAGAAGTCTCCGCGGCCGCCTTCACGAAATCATCTTTGAAGCCGACACCCCCATGGGGAAAGCGTTCGATGTCGCATTGATCCTGTTCATCATCATGAGCGTGATGGTGGTGCTGCTTGAGAGCGTAGAAGCGGTTCGAGAGCACTATGGCTACGAGCTGTATTTATTAGAGTGGTTTTTCACCATTGTTTTCTCGATTGAGTATGTGCTTCGCCTTTACAGTCTCCGGCGTCCCCACAAGTACGCAACAAGCTTCTTTGGCGTTGTCGATCTACTCGCCGTTTTGCCCACGTATCTCGACCTCATTCTTCCCGGGAGCCGGTACTTACTCACGATTCGGTTCCTGCGTGTTCTCCGTATCTTCCGCGTCCTTAAGCTCGTCAAGTACATCGGCGAGGCGGGCATGTTGTCGCGGGCGCTGCTCCAAAGTTTTCGAAAGATCACGATCTTTCTTTTTGTTGTGCTCACCTTAGTCACGATTCTGGGTTCGTTAATGTATGTGATTGAAGGTCAGGCTTCGGGGTTCTCCAGCATTCCCAAGGGGATTTACTGGGCCATCATTACCCTGACCACCGTGGGCTACGGTGATATCACGCCGGCTACGCCCCTAGGTCAGACCGTGGCTGCCTTTGTCATGATTTTGGGCTACAGCATTATTGCCGTGCCCACCGGCATTGTGTCTGCTGAGATGGCTGCGGTTTCAAAGCTCCAAATTTCCACCCAAAGCTGCCCGGATTGCAGTTCCGAGGGCCATGATCTCGGAGCCAAGCACTGCAAAAACTGTGGAGCCCAAATGAGCCCATGACAAAGTTCATCGACCTGAGCCACACGATTCACCATGACCTTCTGACCTACAAGGGGTTGCCGCGCCCCGTAATCGAAGATCACATGGCCCGCGATGCCTCGGAAAAGAACTACACGCCCGGAACGACCTTTCAAATCGGGAAGATCTCGATGGTCGCTAACACCGGCACGTACATCGACGCTCCGTTTCATCGGTATGAAGACGGGAAAGATTTGGCAGGTTTCGAGCTAGGGCAAGTGGCCAACCTCGACGGAGTTTGTGTTGCCACTCAAGCGACCGCCGTTGGTCCGGAGCACTTGCCTCAAAACGGCCTGGAGGGCAAGGCTCTCCTCATTGCCACGAGGTGGCACAAGCATTGGAAAACCGATCACTACACTTCTGGCCAGCATCCCTATCTCACGAAAGAAGCTGCGGAACATTTAGCCGGGCAGAAGGTAGGCTTAGTAGGAATTGATAGCTACAACATCGACAGCATCGCTGATGGGTCTCGTCCGGTACACACGGCTTTGTTACGGGACGACATACCCATTGTGGAACACATGGCCGACCTCACTCTGCTCGTGGGCCGGACCTTCCGCTTCTTTGCGGTTCCACCCAAGGTGCAGGGTATGGGGAGTTTTCCCATCCGAGCCTTTGCGATCGTGAGCTAACCCTCCAGTTCCTCTCAGCACAGCCAACGGCCGACCAACACAAGCTGGGTTGAACCTTCAGATCGAAGATTCTAAAGCGGCTCCAGGTTTGGGGTCGCCGTTTTCATGCAGCTCCGAATGGGCTAAAATCCCCCTCGCCCTAGCCGGCAACTCTTTCCCGCGATTCTGCGTATTTCTATGTGAGGGCCTCATGGCAAAAGTTACGATCTATCACAACCCACGATGCTCCAAGAGTCGTCAGACCTTGGCCATCCTCAACGACGAAGGAGAAAGCGTCGACGTGGTGGAGTATTTAAACGAGCCGCCTAGCGCCTCAAAACTCGATTCCATTCTTAAGTCGCTCGATCTGCAACCGCTCGACGTCATCCGCGCGGGCGAAAAACGATTTAAAGAACTCGGCCTCTCCAAGAAAGATGATCGCCCCCGCAAGGAGTGGATCAAGCTGATGGTCGAGAACCCGATTCTGATTGAACGACCCATTGTGGTGAAAAACAAGAAGGCGGCTCTAGGCCGCCCACCCGAAAACGTTTTGGACATTCTTTAGGCTCTAAGCTTCCAAGCCGTCCTGGTCCCACATCTCGACGGAAGCAGCCGTGCTATTTTGCCGGGAACTCTAACAAGGAGAAAACATGCCAGGTCTTGCCCTCTTGGGCATTCTTGTCGGTGGTGCGATTCTCATCGTGATGTTCGTGGTCGGGATTTACAACCGACTCGTCCAACTTCGCAACCGAGTTAAGAACGCTTTTGCCCAAATCGACGTCCAGCTCAAACGTCGCTACGATCTCATTCCTAATCTTGTCGAAACCGCAAAAGGTTATATGAAGCACGAGAAGGAAACCCTCGAAGCGGTGATTCAGGCTCGGGCTCAAGCCGTGTCGGGCCTTCAGGTGGTGGCCGACGATCCGGCGAACGCCCAGAAGATGGCGGAGTTCATGAAGAAGGAAGGTGCTCTCACCGGCGCTCTTGGGAAGCTCCTTGCCGTGGCCGAGGCCTATCCCGATCTCAAAGCGAACGAAAACATGATGCAGCTGAGTGAAGAGCTCACTTCAACCGAAAACAAAGTCGCGTTTTCTCGCCAGGCCTACAACGACTCGGTTCTCGCTTATAACAACGCGGTGGAAACCGTTCCCAACAACTTTGTCGCCGGTTGGTTCCGCTTCGAAAAGGCCGCCTTCTTCGAAGTCGAAGTGGAAACCCAACGCGAAGCTCCCAAAGTTTCTTTCTAGGTCCTACCTCCCGTGAATTTCTTTGAGCATCAAGACCAGGCGCGACGAAACACGAAGCGTCTGGTCTTTTACTTTTTCGCGGCTACCGGACTCATTGTCCTCGCCGTCATGGCGATCGTGGCGATCGTGATGGTGCCGGCTGCGGCCAAAGAAACGGGGGCCACCGGGTTCGATGCGGTCGCCCAGAGCGCGGGACCGATTCTCATTTCCGGTTTGGCCGCTCTGGGTCTAATCGGCATGGGCAGTCTAAGCAAAACGGCTTCGCTTCGAGGTGGAGGCGGCGTGGTTGCCCGTCAACTGGGAGGCTCTCGGGTCGAGCCCGACGACATGGATCCCTCGCGCCGTCGCCTCATGAATATTGTCGAGGAGATGTCGATTGCCTCGGGCATGCCCGTCCCCGAGGTCTATGTGCTCGAAAACGAGTCGGCGATCAACGCGTTCGCCGCCGGCTTTAACCCCGGAGATGCAGCGATTGCAGTGACACGAGGCTCCATGGAACGGCTCACCCGAGATGAGCTTCAAGGAGTGATTGCCCACGAGTACAGCCACATCTTCAATGGCGACATGAAACTCAACATGCGCCTCATTGGAATTCTTCACGGCATCCTTTTGATCGGTCTCACCGGACGACTTCTCTTTCGAGGCATGGCTCATGTCCGGTTGGGTAATCGTAGGGAGAAGGATTCGGGCGGCATCGTCATTGCTATCTTTGTGGCCGGGCTGGCCATGATCATTCTGGGTTCTATCGGTGTTTTCTTTGGTCGCCTCATCAAAGCCGCCGTTTCAAGGCAACGTGAATTTCTTGCCGACGCTTCCGGAGTTCAGTTCACAAGAAACCCTCTGGGGCTTGCCGGCGCGCTGAAAAAGATCGGGGGCTTTGAGGAGGGTTCCCGACTGGAGGCGGCGCGGACCGAAGAGGTCTCCCACATGCTGTTCGGGCCGGGCAGCAAGTCCTTCGCCGGCATGTTCGCCACGCATCCACCGCTAGAAGAACGCATCCTTAAGCTCGACCCGGCGTTCAAGTCCGAAGAGTACGAACGCATTGCGCAAGAAGAGGCGGTTCGGCTTCAAAGCGCAGACGTTTCCGCTCAGGTGGCCGGCTTTGCCGCTGCCGATTCCATCCCCATTCAGAGAGATACTGTGGTTGAGTCCATAGGAAACCCTTCGGAAGCACACTTCGAGTATGCAAGAGGAGTGCTGAAAGACATCCCGGTTTCCATTCGCGAAGCCTTACTGTATCCGCGCAACACCGTCCTCCTTGTGATGGCGATGATCCTCGGTTCCGATCCCAAGAACAGGTCGCGCCAGATGCAACTGCTTGAGCACCATCTGGGAAGAAACGCACTGGCCCCCATCAACATGCTTGCCGAAGCGGTTCATGAGTTAGGTCCTGCCTATCGGTTGCCTATTTTGGATCTTGCTATTCCCGTGCTTCGCCGACTGCCGGCTCACGAGATTGTCGACGCACTGGAGTTCGTACAAGAACTTGCCTCGGTTGATGGAGAGATTGATTTCTTTGAGTTCGTGTTGGCGCGCATGCTTCAAACGCATTTGTTCGACGCGGTGCAGTCACCATCAATCGCCCAGAGACACCGCTATTCCATTGAGCAGTTCAAGAGCCAGGTTCAAACCGTGCTCGCGGCTACAGCCCGGGTGGGCCATCCCGAAGAGGAAGTTCATCAGGCTTATGTGGCGGGTTTTCAAACCTTGGGCGTGTCGTCCCCGGGAGCGGTTCCCGCGCTCAACATGCTGCAACTTGATAAGGCCTTGGTCGAACTGGACGCCCTCAAACCCAAGGACAAGCAAAGACTCCTGGAGGCCATGGTGGCATCCATCTCTCACGACCAACAGGTCACGGTGGAGGAGTCTGAGATTCTCCGAGCCGTATGCGACACCCTTCATATCCCCCTTCCACCGCTCGAGGCGCAAGCCTCCCCTTTGAACTCCTAAGACAAAGAGCAACAATCACTTTCGGGATTTCAGGTCTAAGAGGCTGCGGCGCAGCCCAAAGAGGCGTACGAATTGTCAAAACGCAGTCAAAATAGGCGTATTAGCTTAACTTGAACAGTCTTTTGTTCGTGACTAGCCTGGAGGGTTCGCCTTGGCTGTGGTAAAATATAGGGCGCGAGAGCCAGCAGTCGGAAATGTGTCCGACAGTCAGACCAGACAGCTCCCCCCGAGCCCGCTCTCCCCAACAACTTCTTTAAGTTGTTGATTTACAATAGAATACAGGTCCACTTATAAGACAGGCCCATTTCGGGTCCTGGGCATCACTACCTGCCTGACTCATTGATTTGCGTTTAGCTGCTTTTCAGGCCCTCAACCGAGCAGGGTGCCCTAGTGAAATGACCAAAGCCAAGGTCCGGGAAAAGTCGCGGTTTTCAACGATCGCGTAAGTGTGGGGGTTTATGTCTGGAGAGAGGGTGATGATGCTGACATTTAATGATGCACTGACACTGAAGCCGGTAACCCCGGCTCCAAAATATAAGGCCTACAACCTTTCCAATTTCGAGCAGATTCCACAGGTCGCAGCCTTGTCCGAAGAGCTTCGCTTTGAGATGCGTGTGGTGGGGAACGTGTTCCCCTTCAAGACGAACAACTATGTCGTCGACGAACTCATTGATTGGAGCGACGTTCCCAACGACCCCATCTTTGTTTTGACCTTCCCCCAGCGCGGCATGCTAAACGACGAAGCCTATGAAAAAATGGCGAATGTTATTCGTAACGGTGGTTCGCGCCAAGAAATTAAGGTTGTCGCCGACGAGATTCGCCTCACGCTGAATCCGCATCCCGCTGGTCAGTTGGAATACAACGTTCCGGAATTAGCCGGCGAAAAACTGAATGGCATGCAGCACAAATATAAAGAAACCGTGTTGTTTTTTCCGAGCCAGGGTCAAACCTGCCACGCCTATTGTTCGTTCTGCTTCCGCTGGCCTCAGTTTGTGGGCATGACCGATCTTAAGTTTGCTTCGCGCGAAGCGGGCCAGCTTGTCGATTACCTTGGCGAACATCCCGAGGTGACCGACGTATTGTTTACTGGCGGCGACCCCATGATCATGAAGTCCGATGCCTTGGCCACGTATTTCCGTGCTTTGCTCAAAGCCGATCTTCCCGAGTTTCAAACCATCCGCATCGGCACCAAAGCTCTCGGATACTGGCCTTATCGCTTCACCTCCGACGCCGATGCCGACGAAGTTTTGGAGCTGTTCGAAGAAGTGATTGCTTCCGGAAAACACATTGCGCTGATGGCTCACTTTAATCACCCTCGTGAGCTTGAAACGCCAGCCGTGCAAGAAGCCATCGCCAGAATTCGCGCGACCGGTGCCGAAATTCGAACCCAGTCCCCTGTGCTTACCAACATCAACGACTCTGCTTTGGTTTGGTCCAAGATGTGGGCCGAGCAAGTACGCTTAGGTCTCATCCCTTACTACATGTTCGTGGTGCGGGACACGGGCGCCCAAGACTACTTCGGTATCACCTTGAGCCGCGCGTGGGAGATCTATCACAACGCGATTCAGAGCGTTAGCGGCTTGGCCCGAACCGTTCGCGGACCCAGCATGTCCGCAACTCCGGGGAAAGTTCATGTTTTAGGTACAACAGAAGTACACGGCGAGAAAGTCTTCGCTCTCCAGTTCCTGCAGGGACGCAACCCAGACTGGGTAACGCGCCCCTTCTTCGCAAAGTATGATGAGAACGCCATTTGGCTCGACGATCTCAAACCGGCTTTCGGAGAAGAGCGTTTCTTCTTTGAGGAGAACTCCCGCAACTAGGTGTCCTTTTCTCCTTTGCTTGCTAGGATCGGCCCATTCGTAACATTCGAGTGGGTCGATTTTCTTTAGGTGGACCCCACCATGGTCGAAAACAGGTTGTTTCCCTTTAAGATCAAGTGCCAGAGCTTGGAGGTCCCGATGTCGATTGCAGACATCTTTTCGCAACCCAAACCCGTTTTGGGGGTCGTTCATCTTGCCCCGTTAGTGGGTTCCCCAAAGTACGCCGGCGACTTCGAAGAGGTCCTGGGTAAAGCCATCGCCGACGCCGGCGCGTTAGTCGCGGGCGGTGTCGACGGCCTGATTGTCGAGAACTTCGGCGATGCGCCGTTCTTTCCGGGAAGAGTTCCCCCGGAAGTGGTTTCACAAATGACCGTGGCGGCCATTGCGGTTCGAAGCGAACATCCGGACATTCCCTTGGGGCTAAATGTGCTTCGCAACGACGGTGTAAGCGCCCTTGCCATTGCCTTGGCCACCGGCGCCCAGTTCATTCGGGTAAATATTCTGAGCGGCGCTCGAGTTACCGACCAAGGAATCATTCAGGGCGACGCCCACAATCTTTTGCGCGAGCGCGCACGGCTCGGAGCCAACGTTGCCATTTGCGCCGATGTGAGCGTGAAGCACTCTGCCCCCTTGGCAGAGCAAGACATGGATCAAGAGGTGGATGACCTTGTCCACCGCGCCCATGCCGACGCACTCATTGTTTCTGGTTCGGGAACCGGCAAGACAACGAACCTCATGGATATTCGCCGCGCCAAGAACTACGCGGGGGATGTTCCGGTGTGGGTAGGAAGTGGTGTCAGCGCCAACGGAGCGGCTGAACTCCGGGAAGTGGCGGATGGTTTTATCGTTGGTACGGCGTTTAAGAAGAAAGGCCTCGTGAGTGAGCCGGTGGATGAAGAGCGGGTTCGGTCTTTGGTCGGAGCGCTGCGACCGTGAACCTGGCACCAATGACCTCCGAACACGCAACGGAAGTGCTTCGGATCTATGCGGAAGGCATTGCCACCCGACTTGCCACCTTCGAAACCGAAACCCCAAGCTGGGAGCGCTGGAACGAGGGACACCTTCCGCATTCGCGGTTGGTTGCCTTAGATGGCGATCGTCTTTTCGGCTGGGCGGCCTTGAGTTCCGTTTCCGATCGTTGCGTGTACGGGGGCGTGGCCGAAGTGAGTGTGTATGTTGGTAAAATGGCGCGCGGCCGGGGGGTGGGGAAAGCGTTGCTCCGAGCTTTGTGCGAAGCCTCGGAGAGCAACGGGATTTGGACGCTTCAAGCGGGAATCTTTGCCAACAACGAGGCCAGCATTCGTCTTCACCAAGCTTGCGGGTTTCGCATTGTGGGTACGCGCCGAAACTTGGGCCAGCTCGACGGCCAATGGCGTGACGTCATGCTCATGGAGCGGCGAAGCACCGTAGTGGGTGTGTCTTAACCCTCAGCAAAAGCTGAGCGAATCTCAGCGTCCGGCAAAAGCCTCCTTGCTTCCCTAGTTTTCGCGGGAAGGCGCTACTGTCTCACTTCTTCTCTCTCAGGGCGTGTTTCACCACCCACATCCCCACTTGCTTTCCAAGCTTGTTGCCCTCTACCGAGTCATAGCGAAAGTGAATCCCCAAGTACACGCGTGACATGGCGCACTCAAGGGCAGCCTCCGAGAAGCTGTTGAATTCTCTGGCGGGAGGGTTCATGGCAATCTTTGCTCCAAAGGGGCCGGCTGCATCCACGGTTTCCGTGTGCATCGTGAAAGCCATGTTGTCCCCCAGCACCTCGGCCAGAGCCGTCATCGCAGCTCCAGCCGCGGTGCCATGGGCAGAGGGATAGGAGGGGAAGGGATAGGTGTGCCGGTGCGTGTTGTCCCAAAGCTCATCAGGAATGGTGTCTTCGTTTCCGTCGTTCGCTGCCCACCGGATAGCCGTGTAGGGTCGCCAGTGATTGTAGTGAAACTTGTTCTCGAAAGAGCTTAGGTAGGCGTCGTAGATCGCCATGTTCAGCAAGGCGAACATGCGTGCGGTCTGCCACCCATCCAAACCGGTTTCCACCGCTAACGCACGCGCAAGGCGATTGTGCGAATTCTCAATGAAATCTTTCCACCAAAGCGCTAAGTGAGTTTGATCCGGCGTTCTGGTCATGCTCTGAAAGCGCCCAACCTCTTTAACCTCGTTGTAGGCTTTTGTGTACGCGTCACTCTGAATTGCCGGAGGCGGCGGTGACCGGAACTGACTTGGCTTCGACAAGACAAAGGGCTTGGCTTGCGCCCACCCGGTTCCAAAAATGAACCCCTCGGGAGTTCCGCTGTGATCTTTGAACTCGGCATACACGCCGGGTGCCATCGGATGCCATACATACTCGGCTTCGGAATTCCAGTTGTCCCCTTCGCGTTCCGCGATCATCGCTTGCGCGCTGGCTCGCCCGATCTGAACTACTGCGATTTCAGTTTGGTTCAACTCCCCATGATCGACATGGGCACTCACCAAGTCATTAATGCGAGCTTTTTGATTGGGGTAGTGATGTCGCAGCACTTCAGATGCCGCAGCCGCCGTAATGATTTCGGGGTTGGCGTTAGCGGCTCTTCCTGCGTAGCGATAAGGCTCGTAGCGCGGTTCAATCGTGTTGAGCGCGTCATGAATAGCTAGGTGCATCATGGTTGCGGTCCGAAGCCCTTTAAGGGTGAGAAGCTTGTCTTCCTCGATGGCCAGCTCAAAAACAAGCTTGTTCCAAGACAAGATCTGATTTCTTGTTTCGGTTGTTCCTGCCGCGCTTCCCATATCGGGAGCAAACGACAAGCAACCAAGCCAGACTGCCAGGGTCAGGAGGACGTTTTTCTTTACCGAAGCCATGTAGGAACCTTTCTCAAAGAGGGCCGTCACCGTTCAGAGGCTATTTTAGTTTTTGCCGGGTCTGAATCCACTACAAAATCTGTAGTAGAATGGACCGATCACCCGGATCACAATAGCGTTCTAGGAGGTGCTTCCAATGGCTCGAGGATATGGACAATACTGCCCGCTTTCTCTGGCAGCTGAGGTTTTGGCTGAACGCTGGACCATTCTGGTGATTAGCCGCGTCATGGACGGCTGTTACCGGTTCAACGAAATCCACCGCGGACTTCCCAAGATGTCGGCTTCGTTACTCTCACAACGTCTTCGACAACTCGAAACCGCAGGCGTCCTTCATGCACGCGAGGAGCTCGGCAAGCCCGGTTACACCTACTCCTTAACTCAGGCCGGGGAAGACCTTCGCCCTCTGGTCGAGAACCTCGCGGTTTGGGGACAGCACTGGGCTCGCGATCTAACCCAAGCTGATCTAGACCCACGGTTTCTCTTGTGGAGCATGCATCTACGGCTCGATGTAGAGAAGATGCCTCCAGGTCGAACCGTGCTTGAGTTTGAGTTTGCTAACGCGCCCGCAGACTGCCGTCGTTTTTGGATTGTGAATGACGCGGGTAAGGTCGAAATGTGCCTGTCACATCCGGGGTTCGATGTTGATCTCTCCCTTCACGCCGACCTTCTTCTCTTTGTGGAAACCTGGCGAGGCTTTCGCGACCTGCGATCTGAAATCCGACGCGGGGCCATTAAGTTGACCGGCCCCACAAAACTAAAACGCGCTTTCCCCTCTTGGCTTATGCTCAGCTCTCTCTCGCCCTTCCAACGAAAGAGGCCTGGGAAAGAACGATCCTTGGCTCAGCGCCGGCAAAAACAAAGGAACCGCCATGTCTAGAACCATGACTAATTGTCTTCGAGCCGTTTTCCTTCGCGACCTGAAGTCTCTTGCCGACTCGGTTGAAGCCTACGGAGACGACCATGCTATGTGGTCACAGCCCTCCTCCATCTCGAATTCGGGTGGCAACCTGGCGCTTCATTTGGCCGGCAACATTCAGCACTTCATTGGAGCGAAGCTTGGAAAGTCCGGCTACGTTCGGGACCGGAATCGCGAGTTCACCACCTGTTCCCTCAGTCGGGGCGAGATTCTGAAAGAAGTCCAGGCGGCTCGGGAGTGCGTCGACAGAACCTTAGAGAGCGTGACCGACGAGGACCTCGGAAAGCCTTTTCCGATTGGCATCGACGGGGTGCATGTGGAAACGGGCGACTTTCTGCTCCACCTGAGCTCTCACTTGGCCTATCACTTGGGACAGCTGGATTATCATCGGCGCGGGTTTGCGGAGGAAGCGCCCTCGGTCAATGCCGTTTCTATTCCCGCGCTCTTTACCTTCGAAAAGAGCGACTCCTAACGGAACACCACCGTCTTGTTCCCATGAACAAGCACCCGATCTTCTAAGTGATAGCGCAGACCCCGGGACAGCACCGTCTTCTCGACATCTTTACCCAAGCGCACAATGTCTTGAAGAGAGTCGTGATGGCTAATGCGAACCACGTCCTGCTCAATGATTGGGCCGGCGTCCAAATCGCTCGTGACATAGTGGCAGGTAGCACCGGTGAGTTTCACGCCGCGTTCACTAGCCTGATGATAGGGCCGAGCCCCGGCGAAGGCCGGAAGAAAGCTGTGGTGAATGTTGATAATGCGTCCCGGGTAGCGGGAGCACATCCATCCAGGAAGAATCTGCATGAAGCGCGCAAGCACAATGGTCTGCGGATTCAGCTCGTCAATCAGGCGGGCCGTTTCCACAAACCCCTCTTCTTTGGCCTGGGGATCTTTGGGCATAGGAATGTGGTGATAGGGAATCCCGCGCCGCTCGACCTCGTCGCGGTGGTCATCGTGATTGGACACGACGCCAATGACCTCGAAGTCCATGTCTTTGGTGCGCCAGCGATAGAGCAGGTCGTTCAGACAGTGGGATGTCTTGCTGACTAAGATCAACACGCGGTGAGGCTGGGCCGTGTCTGCAATACGACAGTTCATGGTGAACCTGTCGGTAACCGGCTGCAGCGCCTTTTCCAACCCCGCCCCATCGAAGGGCAGGCTTTCGGCATCAATGACGTAGCGCATAAAGAAGGTGTTGGTGTCGGGGTCACTAAACTGATTCGCCTCGACAATGGATCCACCGTGCTCGGCCAGGCACCCCGTGACTGCAGCCACGATACCAACCGCGTCTTCACAGGTGGCAAGGAGCCTGAATTCTCGCTTCTCTTTCGCTGCCATCGCCTTAATTACTCGACCGTCTCGACTTCAACTTCGGCGGTCAAGATTTCCCGAGCCGCTTCGTCATCGACATAGTCGGAATGGCAAGACGCTTTCCCCGAGTCGTCGGCCGCGGACAGATGATCTTCGGTTCGCGTGGCCATCTTGTGAATCTCGTCGGGACTTAGGAATCCGCGCTTTTCCAGAATCTCTTTTTGATCTTCCGTCAATCCGGGAGACGCTTTTACCTTATCCCAAGCGTAAGACTCTTCTTTCCCGCTCGCGAACTCCTGAATCTCTTTGGAAATACGAACGCTGCACCAATCGTGACCGCACATGGCGCAGAAGTCAGTGTCTACGGTGAGGTCTTCGTCGTGGTACGCGCGCGCGGTGTCCGGATCGAAACTCAGCTCAAAGTGTTTCTCCCAGTTCAAGGCCGCACGGGCCTTTGTAAGTTCATCGTCTCGATCACGAGAGCCGGGAATGCCCAAGCCCACATCCGCAGCGTGAGCTGCAATCTTGTAAGCAATGCAGCCCTGCTTCACATCGTCTTTCTTAGGTAAGCCCAAATGCTCTTTGGGGGTGACGTAGCAAAGCATAGAAGCGCCGTGATAGGCGGCAAAGGTGGCGCCGATGCAGCTGGTGATGTGGTCGTAGCCGGGGAAAATGTCGGTGACCAAGGGGCCCAACACATAAAACGGTGCGCCGTGACACAGGCGACGCTGTTCTTTCATGTTGTACTCAATTTGGTCCAGGGGAACGTGTCCCGGGCCCTCGACCATGACCTGAATACCCTTTCGCCAGGCACGTTCGGTGAGTTCGCCAATGGTTTGCAGCTCTAAGAGCTGAAGATCGTCGCTGGCATCGGCCAAACCGCCGGGGCGACAGCCGTCGCCAATAGAGAAGGTTACGTCGTAGTCGTGCATCACGTCGCAGATATCTTCCCACAGGGTGTACATTAGGTTTTGGCGGTCGTGAACCAACATCCACTTTGCGAGCAGGCTACCCCCGCGCGACACCAAGCCAATGAGGCGGTCTTTGGCGTAGACCAAATGTTCCTTCAGCACGCCCGCGTGGATGGTGAAATAATCGACGCCCTGTTCGGCTTGATGCCGGACAGTGTCGAGCACCATCTTCTCGTCGAGGTCTTCGATCTTTTTTCCGATGATCATGGAGTAAATCGGAACCGTGCCAACCGGAACCGTGCTGTTTTGAAGAATGGCTTCGCGGCAGGCGTCGAGATCGCCGCCGGTTGAGAGGTCCATGATGGTGTCGGCACCCCAACGCACGGCCCAGCGCATCTTCTCAACTTCTTCCTCGGTACCGGAACTCACCGGGGAAGCCCCAAGGTTAGCGTTCACTTTGGTTTTGGAAGCGCGTCCAATGCACATGGGGTCGAGCTTGTAGTCCAAGTGTTTACGGTTCGCGGGAATGACCAACCGCCCCGCAGAAACTTCATTGCGAACTTCTTCGGGAGTTAAGTGCGACTCGCGCTCGGCCACGCGACGCATTTGATCGGTGATCACACCCAGCCTGGCAAATTCGAGTTGGGTCTTCGCTTCAAAACCGGCCGGCGCTTTCCAAACCGGTTGTTTGCCGTTGGCTAAGTCTCCGGCGTCCACGCACTCCCAATCTTCGGGCATGAAGTCCCACGCGGTCTTATCGCTGGGTTGCGGCATGTTGGGAGAGTCGGGAGAACTAAACGTCCAGGGAGTCCCCACCCGTGAGGGGTTCGCAAAACTTCCCGGGTTGGTGCCGTGAGTTTTGGAAGAGGGGTTACTTCCGACGGGGGGAAGAGTGTAGTCGCGTTGAACGCCGTCGGTTTTTCTAATCATTGCATGGGCTCCTTTGGCGCAGGGCGGGAAGTAGGCACAAAGAGCCGTCTCGCTTTCCTACGCCGGGACAGTCATAAGTCGTCACCGGTACCAGGTTCCAAGGGTTTGATCTCAGCCGTAAGGCACCCCTAGCGAAGGATTTAAGTCTATCGCGTTTGGGGCCTTTAAGCACCCCCCTCCATTTTGTTCACCTTTTGTGCATCTATTTTCTTAGTCAAATCGAACCTGTTCATGAGAGTGAAAACACATCCTCCGGGCGACGGAGGGCCTCGAAAAGAGCAACTCATTTACTTAGGAGACTGAAATGAAACAGGTTACCTTGGCAGCCGTGATTGCTGCCTCCTTATGCATCGCTCCCGCCGCCAACGCCGGTGGTAGCTGTTCCTCATCCGCCTCGAAAGCTTCAACTTACAAACATGCTTCCAACAGCCCGGACATCGTCGATGTCGCGGTAGAAGCCGGCACGTTTCAGACCCTCGCCGCTGCTCTAACCGCTGCGGACTTGGTCGAAGTTCTTAAGGGAGATGGCCCCTTCACGGTCTTCGCCCCCACCGATGACGCTTTTGCCGCCCTTCCAAAAGGAACGGTGGAATCTCTGCTCAAGCCGGAGAACAAGCACAAACTCATCTCCATTTTGACGTACCACGTTGTATCGGGCGAAGTGTCTGCGGTTGAAGCCGTAACCGCCCGCAGAGCAAAAACCGTAGAGGGCCAACGCGTCAAATTTAGCATCGACGATGGTCAGCTCATGGTTAACAATGCCAACATCGTGGCCACGGATATTGCTGCGGAAAATGGTGTTATTCACGTCATCGACCGCGTTCTTCTCCCCTAATCGGGGCGAGCGAATAAGCCCCCTAAGGGGTAATTTTGGAAGACGCGGGGGCGGCTAAAGCCACCCCGCGCTTTCCCTTACTGGCGTTTCAGGCAAAACTTGGGAAGGAAAACTTACGTTTTCATGACGGCCTCCATCCTAGACAAAATGGCTTCAGGACAATCCAACGCAGTCCAGGAGTGTATGGATACGTACGGTGGTTTGGTCTGGTCCCTAGCGCTGCGGTTTTGCCCTTCCCGAGACGACGCTGAAGATGCGGTCCAGGAAATTTTTGTGGAGCTTTGGAAATCCGCTTCGCGGTTTGATGCGAATCAAGCTTCCGAGAAGGGTTTTATCGCCATGATCGCTCGTCGCCGCCTGATTGACAGGCTACGAAAGGCGGGGCGAAGGCCCGAGACAACTCCCATTGATGAACACGGCGATCGCATTCCGGATGAATCTGTGAAAATCGAGAATGACGCGGAAGCAGCTATCGCCGCGAACGTATTGAAAGACTTGAAGAAAGAGCAGCGCACCGCCATTGAGCTGGCGGTTCTCGACGGGATGACCCATCGAGAAGTGGCTGAGACCATGCGCCTTCCCCTGGGAACGGTGAAGTCTCACATCCGCCGTGGGTTGAATCTCATTCGTAAGCAGTTAGTAGAACCCGTTCCTACAGGAGGTGCAAAATGACCGAAGATAAACGCACGCGCCTCCAGGAACTATTAGCCGATCGCGCGCTAGGCGAACTGTCTCCCACCCTGAATGACGAGCTGGAAAACTTGCTTTTAGAGTTCCCCGAAGAAGACGACGGGGGATTCGATCGGGCCGTGGCAGCGGTCATGCTATCGGGTACTGCGGTGGCCGAATCCATGCCAAGCCACCTCATGAGTGCGGTGGCGGGCAAGATTGCCGACAAGCCCCAGGAAGACTCCATGCCAACGGCGAAGGTCATCCCCATGCAGGAAGTGAAATCCTCGCGATGGTCTTGGGGTCCCATTGGAGTGTTGGCCGCGGCGGCTGCGATTGCCTTGTTTGCTTTGAATGTCGACCGAACCCCCAGCGAGTTCGATCCGGTTCAAGCCAAGAGCGAGCTACTCGCCTCGGCAACGGACGTGATTGAGGTGCCGTGGGAAGGTACCGCTGATCCCTCCGGAGAAGGTGCGGCGGGGAACGTGGTTTGGAGTGAATCTGAACAGAAGGGTTACATGACGATTCGCGGCCTAGCCGTGAACGACCCTACGGTTGAGCAGTATCAACTCTGGATCTTCGACGCTACGCGCGACGATCGTTACCCGGTTGATGGAGGTGTCTTCGACATTCCCGAAGGCGCGGACGAGATCGTCATTCCCATCGATGCCAAGATTGATGTGGGGCAGCCGGTGTTGTTCGCAGTTACGGTTGAAGAGCCTGGTGGGGTGGTGGTTTCCGCTCGCGAGCGCATTGTGATCGCGGGAGCCGTTTCCGCCGACCTGTAATTAGCCTTGAGTTTTTGTATCGATCTTACGGTTGTGCATTGTCCAC
>JABDJR010000438.1 GCA_013003415.1 Candidatus Eiseniibacteriota bacterium
ACCTGTTTGTAGGCGTCGACAAGGCTAGAAGTACTTTGATAGAGCGCCAAAGGAGCACCAAAAGGAAGGATGTTTCGGATGCCATCGAGTACATCAATCTGAACCCGCCCCTCACCGAGGTTCTCGACATGAACCGTGCGAACCCAACCAAAGCGCTCACACGCTCTCCAGTCGTACCGGAACCGAAGGTTCCAGTCGACATGCGTTTCCTCAAAGACAATCCAGTTTCCAAGAGTGCTCTTATAGATATTCCGCGCGTATCTTGAACTACCGTCGAAGTGAGGGTTTAGGGGTTCCCAATGCTCTTCAAGGTTTCCCGCCAAGCGAATGACGGTTTGGGGGCCGGTGTGGAAGTGTCCGTGCTGCAGTTTGTCGACGGTTTCGTAGGGAAACAGACTTCGCTCCGCATCGATTCGACCTGCGGTGAGCCCGCCGCGGGAAGTCAAAAACATCCAGCAG
Source organism: Candidatus Eiseniibacteriota bacterium (assembly GCA_013003415.1). Lineage (GTDB taxonomy): Bacteria > Eisenbacteria > RBG-16-71-46 > JABDJR01 > JABDJR01 > JABDJR01. The sequence continues at coordinate 460 of JABDJR010000438.1, forward strand.
TCGGTGTCGCTGGCAACACTCATGAAGAACGGGTCGATGCGATCGATATTTGGAATCAGGTAGAAGGGCTCACCGAAGAGCGTGGTGACACCCTCTTTGAGTTCAGCCTGAGACATTAGCGAGACCCGCTCCGGATAGCCTCTTTGGGCTTACGATCTTCACCATAAACGCCCCAGTGCTTTTCCACTTCGTTGGGATGGGGACCACCCTTCCAATTCTCATCGAAAACCTCAAAATAGTAGACACCGACTTGCTTACGTTTCGACCAGGCCTGGATGTCCTGATAGAACTGTGCCTGTTCCGATTCTCCGGCGGCGCCGGTAATGAGCCGAGCCTGCTCCCCCTCGTTGTGCACCTGAGTGGCCCAGCCTGTCTCCCCAATGACAATGACATTGTGGGGATGCATCGCCTTCACCTCATCGAATTTCGATTCCAGCCAGGGGATTGCATTTTCAAGGGACTGACCATTCCACAAGGGATGAGCGTGCCAGACGATGAAATCGATTTCGCGGGCAAGAAGACGGCTCTCGGGTTTGTTCCAGTAGTTGTAGTCATCTGCATGGGTGACCGGTTGTTTAATGTTTTTACGAACCTTGCGCACGTAGTCGAGCACGATGCGTACCGGCCCCCGATGAGCCGACCAGGACACTTGGGTTTCATTGCCAACACAAACCGCATTCACGACCTGAGGATACATGTTTGCTAAACGAATGGCGGTGTCCACTTCGTTTCGATTCTGCTGCGACACCTGGGGGAACCGCTGCGCGACGCCCGTGCCTTCCACCTCCGTCTCTTCGACCGCAATCCAGGCGCCCACCATGACTTTAATGCCGAGATCATGTTCGGCAATGAGTCGCACAATCTCTTCTGTGGGCCCGACCGATCCATAGGTGCGAATGAACGACCAATGGTTCTGAATAATACGAAGGTCTTCAAGCAATTCTTCTTCACTTGGGTCAACCGCCCCAGGGGCTTGACCGTCGCGGTAGGGCCCGTAACTTGCCCCAAAACCGGTCCAACGGGAAGTGCCTTCGGAAGCAAAGGGGCGCACTTCAGCTAGCAGCGTACCCGCCGACTCAGTTTTTAAGACCGAACTAGACCGGTTTAATTTGTTTGGGCTCGTGCTCGAACATCCGCCTAGAAGACTTAGACAAACCAAATATAGAACCGGTTTAACCAACTGTGTTTTCAACATCATAGTTTCCAAACATAACCTATCTATTTTTGAGATCCAAGATTGTAGTTGACAGGTCTACTTGGTAGAATTATTAACGTAAGTTGAAGAAACGATTCGAGTCTCGAACGCGCTTCAGCCAAGGTTTCACCTAGCTATATTGAAACAGAGACTCACCCCATCGTGCGCACCTATCTTAAGCAGCAGCAACACTAGTTCTCCCATAGACTAGTTGTAAGACCTAATCCCTTGGAGGGTAAGAATGAAGCATCTTATGTCTCGAACCTGCCTCCTGACCCTTGCCCTTGTGGTAGCGGTAAGCGCTCCGGCCTTAGCCGGCACGGGCAACCTGTTCACCAATCCAGGGTTCGAAGATCCCGTTCCTTACAACGGCTGGACAACCTTCGGCTCTGGCCCCAACATCTCAACCCCAAGCACAGATAATATCGCCCGCACCGATACCGCCGCTGCGAAAATTTTCGGTGAGGGTAGCCTCGGTTTTGATGTTGGCGGATTCTTCCAATCCTTCACCCCCACTGTCGGCGATGTCTATACCATTAGTGGTTACAGTTTCGTCTCCAGCGCGGACTCTATTCCCGGAACCGATGTTTGCAATTTTAATCGCTGCATCGCGAAGATCGTCTTCAAGAATTCGGGCGGCGCAGAAATCCAAGTCAACGAGATCGTGATTGGAGCTTTCAACACGCCTCAAGATGCCTGGATCCCTTTCGAGGTCTCTGCCCCCGCTCCTGCCGGTGCAACCACTATCGAAGCCTTGTTCCTTTTCTTGCAACCCATTGATGATCCCGGCGCGGTTTTTATTGATGACGTTTGCCTGAACAGCGATACCCCGGTAGCCGAAACGAACGCCCTGACCAACCCGAGCTTCACGTCGGGCCTAACCGGATGGAGTTCCTTCTGCAACGTGGTTATCCAGCCCGAGTCGGGACAGCTTTGGAGATACCGCACGCTCACCGGTGCCCTGAAGCTCTTCGGGACCTTCGTTCCAGATTCCGATTCCGGCATCTCGCAGACGGTTGCCGCTACCCCGGGTAGCTTCTGGAAACTGAGCGCCTACGGTATGCACAACTGCCAGGACAGCCCGCTTACGGGAACCAACTTCATGCGCGCGCGTCTCGTGTTCCGCGATGCGGGGGCCAACGAGATCTGGGCCGATGAAGTCACCTTAGTTGATGCAAACACACCTGTCGACACGTGGACCCAAAGCGAGGTCATCGCCTGGGCGCCACCGACTACGGTTGCCGTGGAAGCCTTCGTTTTGTTTACGCAACCCACCAATCCTGGAGAGGGTGGCGCGGCTTACCTCGACGATGTTCTGCTAACGGAACTCTCGCCCACATCCGCACCAGCTCCGAATCCGGTTGCCTTTAAACTCCATCAGAATATGCCGAATCCGGTCAGCTTAAATGCTGCCAACACCCGAATTGATTTCGATCTGCTCGATGGTGGTTTTGCCGAAGTCAGTATCTTTGATGTTACTGGACGCATGGTAAACACCCTCCACCGCGGCCAGCTCGAAGCCGGTTCACATTCCGTGACTTGGGACGGAACGACTGCGAATGGAACCCGCGCTGCGGCCGGGGTCTATCGTTACGTTCTCAAGACATCCGAGGGCCAGGTCGCTCGGACGCTTGTACTAATCAAGTAGACTAACCACACATACTTCAACAG
>JABDJR010000109.1 GCA_013003415.1 Candidatus Eiseniibacteriota bacterium
CCATGAAGCCCTGGAAGTTCGTGGGTCCGCTTGAAGGGATCCCCCCGGCCAACGAGACGTTGCTCTTCGACATCAACCTTGTGATGATACCGGCCGAGTAGAGGCGGCGAAGTTGAAACGCACTCCCGGTCGCGGCGCACTCCACGCTAGCTAAACAGAAATCTATTTGCGTCGGTCCTTCACGCGAATCACGAAACGCAAACCCGACCAGGTTTCATCCACGGCGCAGATTTTATTGTCCACGAGTCCCGACTCTAAACCAATGCGTCGCACGTCGGCTTCGGTGACGTCGGTGGCAACCTTGGAGGCTTTCTTGGGCCAGGAGATCCACAGTCCGCCGTTCTGTTCGAGTTTGCCGGCGAGCTGAGGAAAGCGTTTCAGAAGATCGCTTTTCTTCTTGGTGAAGAAGTGGATGACGTCGAAAGGGCCGCCGCGGAGGGTTTCGCGCACTTCAACATCGGCCGGCAACTTGCCCAGAGTCTTGTCGTAACCCTTTGGAGCCCCCACGAGGACAATACGATGACCTTCCTTGATACCAAGTTTCTTCGGGAGTGGTGTTCCTGAATATCCCGCAGGCACGAATGACCTCCTAAGCTGACCCCTAAAACACTTTCTCTTTGAGTTGGTTCACCATCAAATACAAAAAGAGCCCTAAGGACAACACCAAAAAGCCGTTGGCGAGCCAGCCGTTCTTCAAAACGCCCATGTTCTTGCGGTTGTTGAGCACCAATAGCGTTGCTGCAAGAAAGGGCATGAACAAAGAGCCAACCGCAGCATAAGCCACCACCAACCAGACGGGTCGGTCCATAAAGAGCAAGAGCATGGGTGGTAAGGCCAAGAACAGCAAATACCCACGGTAGGTTTTGGAACTTGCCTTGTGCGCCGGTTTCTCACGCCGCAGGAGCTGCACGTAGTTTTCAAACAGGTAGGGAACTCCCTGCCAAACTCCAAGCGTCGATGTTGCCACGGCTCCCCAAAAGCCGACCAGGAAGACAATCTCCCCTGCACGCCCAAACTTGTCACCCAAGATCGCGGCCAGTTCCAAAATCCCTTTGCTGCCAGCGATTTCGATGCCTTGGGGGTGGAGCACGACTGCAGCCAGAATCATGAGTCCCAAACCGAACACACCGGTTAAGGCGTAACCTACTCCAAGGTCGAAGCGAACCCCTTGCATCCATTCGGGGCCGCGCCATCCCTTCTCGGCCAACCAATAGTTGTAAGAAAGCAAAGTGAGCGTTCCGCCAACACCACCCATGACGCCCAATAGCAAGACGGTTCCGCCTGCCGGAATGTGGGGATGAACGAGTCCGGTGAGAGTGGTGTGCAAGTCGGGTTGTTGGATGGCTGCACTTCCCACAATGGCCACGAACATAACTGCCACCGCGATCTTCATGGTGTTCTCGAAAAAACTGTAGCGCCCAACCCAAACCACAAGCAGCGCGACAAGGGAATGGAGAATGCCCCACGCCTTCACGGACAATGCTGGCACCAAGGCGTGGGCGGCTAAGCCGCAACCGGACATTAGGGCCGCCGCGACAATAAAACTCCACATCACCAAGTAAACCGAGAAGAAGGCGTGCAGCGGTTTGCCAAAAGCGGCAACCCATCCTTCTAATATGGTTTCGCCGGTCGCGAGTTGGTAGCGAGCTACCCCTTCGGCGAGCACAAACTTCAGCACGGTTCCCCAAAGCGCTGCCCACAAGACCACCAATCCAAAAGAAGCCCCGGCCTTCCCGGCCGCGACCATGTCCCCGGCACCCACTCCGGTGGCCGCCACTACCAGCCCCGGCCCGACAATGGCTAAAAGACCGCGCAGACCCTTGGGCGGAGTAGGGGTGGGATGGGACAAAGGTTTAGTCTCCGTACGGCTAGGGGTGAAGGTTCTAATGTGCCAGGCCGCCGGGATAAATCCAAGGAGCAAAGCGGCTTAGAGCTATCTACGATAGGTGTAGAATTAATCGGAACCTAGGTCCCGAGGGGCTCGTATACCAAGTATCGCTTGCAACTTAGAGATTTGCGCTTGACTTGTGACTACATCTGTAAAACTATACCTGTAGTCAACTTTACGGAAGGAACTCCGATGAGCGAAAACAATCAGTTGAGTGGGCTTCAGCTAGCCATCATGCGTGTGCTTTGGGACCGAGGCGAAGCCACCGTAGCCGATGTCCACGAAGTGCTTCACCGCGACCGCGGTTTGGCCCCAACCACTGTGGCCACCATTCTCACGCGACTCGAAAAGCGAGATCTTCTTTCGCACCGTCGCGAGGGACGTCAGTTTATTTACAAAGCCTTAGTTAGCGAAGACGAAGTCCGTAAATCCATGGTGTCGGAACTTACCGATCGTGTTTTTCAAGGCAACGTCGCCGAATTAGTTGGTCATCTACTTAGCGAACAGGAAATCACCGCAGGCGACCTTGAGGTCGTGAAGCAGCTCATCGAGAAGAAAGCCAAGACACATCCGGAGGACTAGGTGATGCTCCCGAACCTGCTGAACTTAGACTGGGGCACTCCAGTCTTGTTTACAGCCGCATGGCTGGCCACATTTTTGATTCACAGCACCATCCTCTTGGGTGGCGTGTGGCTTGTCACTCGGCTGCGCTCCTTTAGATCCCATCTGTGGAAAGAGTCGCTTTGGAAGTTTGCTTTGGTTGGCGGTATTGCAACCGCCACCCTTCAAGTGGGCATTGGCTTCCAACCGTATTTCGGAAAAATTGATATGCCCGGGGACCTTGTTGCGATGGCTTTACCGGAGGCTGAACAACAGGCGTCCCCGGTGCATTGGATTACAGATACACACAACGCTGAAGGGGAACAGGTTGCACCGCTGGTGATCAACCGAGTGTCGGGTGAGTCGGGGAATAGCGTGGCCGCTTCCACGAAGGTGTCCAAACTCGAATCGTTCGTTGATCCAAAAGGCGGGAACTCCACCATCCTTGTGCCGGAATCTTCCGCCAAACCACGAGTCCATGTCGTTAACGGTGAAGTAGCCGTGCTGCCTCAGGACACGGATCAGTTCTTCTACCACGTGGGCGAGGATGGTGAAAGTGAACTGACGATCGTGTCTCGACCCGATCGCAATCGAGTTGCAAACCAAGAAGCTGCCGCTTCTACCAACAAGGGCGAGTCTCTAGGCGTGCTAGCCAAGGTTGGAGCTTGGTTTGCATCCGCTCGGTCGACGGTAGCTTCCTGGGATCTTGTTTCTCTGCGTGCTTTGGCTTGGCTCTCTGTGCTGGCAGTGGTGTTGTGGATGGCGTTGGCGGTATGGCAAATGGTTCGCTTTACGATGCTGCGTGTGCAACTGTGGCGCTTCCTGCGTGGCCGTCGACCGGTGGAAGATGAAGAGGTGTTGGCGATTCTAGAGTCGTTGCGCGAGCGCGGCGGATTCCGACCCAAGGTTCTTCTTTCGAGCTTGAACCGGTTGATGGGCCCGATTGCTTTTGGCCGTCGCGAAATCTGTGTGCCTGATCGCGCGCTGACCTTGCTTTCGCGTGAGCAGCAGCAAACCGCTCTTGCTCATGAGTTAGCCCACCTCATTCGGCGCGATCCCTTCTGGTTGGTGTTTGGCGGGTTTCTAGAAAGCCTCTTCTTTTTCCTGCCGTTGATTCGTGTGGCGCGCAAAGAAATGCGCGAGTCCGCAGAATATC
>JABDJR010000442.1 GCA_013003415.1 Candidatus Eiseniibacteriota bacterium
GCACGAGGCCCTCAAACTTGAGTTGCGAGCCCAGGCCCATGACGTCGGGAACCGAGGTGGCAATGTAGATGGGTTTCTTCCACTCGTTCTCGCGAATGATCTGATCCCCCGCGAGTTCACGAACTGAAACGTCGCGCCCGGGATCGGCGCCGATGGCGCGGAGGCTCTCCAAAATGTACTGCAGGGACTCGTTGTCCCAGTGCTGAGAAACCTCGGTTGGAATCCGCACCTGGCGCCCCTGGGCGGTGGCGCTGGCAATGACGTACTCCAAGGCAATATAAATGGATTCGATTTGCCCGTCGGTCCACACGATAGGGAGCTGCGGATCAAGATCGCGGAGCTGCTTGATATACCAAGGTGTATTTAAGAGGCTCAGGTTCACCACGCGCACATCTTTGCGGACACCCTCGACTTCCTGGAGATACCAAAGTGGGAAGGTGTCGTTGTCTCCGTTCGTGAAGAGGATCGCGCCTTCTTCACATCCCATAAGCATATTGTGGGCGTAGTTCTCGGCCAAAACATATCCGCGCCGATCGTGGCTTCTCCAATTGTGCGCCAAAGGCAACAGCGCCATCATCACAAACAGCGCCCCAAGAATGGCCGTCATGGACTTCTTGCCGCCAAAGTTCTTGCTCAGCCAATGCAGAACGAAAGCAGAGCCGATGCCGATCCAGATCGACATGAACTGGAAGTTCTGAACAAAGAAGTAGTCGCGTTCGCGAACTTCACCCTGGCGGAAGTTCATGTAGAACACCATGCCGGGCCCAAGCAAACCAAATAAGGCAAAGGTGATCGCCGACTGCTTCTTGTCGCGCATGAACTGAACCACCGCTCCCACTGCACCAATGGCCAAGGGAATGAGCGCGGTCAGCTTCGAACCGTAAAGTGTGAAATTCCACATCATGTAGCGGAGCCACATGTGATCGATCTGATACCAGACGGGAGCTTTTCGATCGAAGGGCGATCCGGGTTTGTACTGATCGCGAATGAGCATTTCCCAGAGAGCCTGCCAGTTGCCGGGGGCGCCTTCATTGATGACCGGGTTTAGGTTGGAGCGGATCATGAGGTAGAAATGAACCGAGAGACCCAGGATAAATAGGACCGAGGAGAAGAACGCAAGGCGGTGAAGGCGACCGCTCAGGAGCCACATGATGAGCGTGACCACAAGCACGAACGGCGCCCACAGGAAGGTGAGGCCGTTGATTCCGATACCGAGGGAGAGAGTGACAATGGCCCACCCAAGGTAGTTCCACTGTTTGAGATAGTGTGGACGACAAACAAAAACGAAGATCACCGCGGGCCATGCCGCGATCGCCACCTGGAGATGGATCCCTACGCCGATACCCACAATGTAGGTAATGAGAAGCAAGAGGCCATCTTCTGTTCCCTCATCGAGACGCTCTTGCCAGCGCATGATAAGCCAGATACAAAAGGTCATGATGGCGCAAGCGCCGGCGTAAACCTCGGCTTCAATCGCGTTGTCCCAAAAGGTCGTAGCAAAGGCGGCGATAAACGCAGCCACAATACCGGCCACATAACTCAGGACTTTGTGGTTCTCACCCTCTTCGGGTTTATAAACACTGCGAGTCATCTTCACCGTAATGAGGTAAGTGAAGAGGATGGTGATTGAGGAAGCCAAGGCGGAAAGCCAGTTCACCTGTTGGGCCACGGTTCCAATCGGAAGCATGGTGAAGATGCGGCCAATCAAGACGTAGAGCGGTGTTCCGGGGGGGTGAGGAATTCCTAGAATGAACGAGGTGGCGATGTACTCCCCAGCGTCCCAAAAAGGAACCGTGGGTGTGAGAGTGATGGTGTAGACCGCAATCGAAACAAGGAAAACCAAAGCGGCAATCCAAGTATTGGAGAGGTCATGGGTCCATCGGTTGGTTGCGTTCAAGATCGCTTCTCCCCGGAAATAATTTCTTCAATAAGCGCGAGTGTCTTCTGCGTGGTGTTTTCCCAATTAAACTCGGCCGCCCATTCCACGCCAGCTTTAGCCATGGTGGCGGCAAGTTCATCGGTTTCGAGTAGCTTCAGCATCTTTTCGGTCAGCGCCGGTACGTCGCCATGGGGAACCAGGAAACCATTCTTCCCATCGACTACCGATTCCTTAAGCCCGGGAGAGTTACTAGCAATCACGGCACACTCGCAAGCCCCTGCTTCAATCACCGACAACCCCCACCCTTCTTTGGGTGAGGTGTAGACCAAAACCCTGGAATTCTGGAGCAATTCGACTTTGTCCTGACCGCCCACAAACCCCGGAAACTTCACATGATCCGCCACTCCGTGATCCTTGGCAATACGCTCTAAGGCATCGCGATAGTCCCCCTCTCCCACAATCCAATACTCCACGTCGGGCACTTTTTTGACGACTTCGGGAAGAGCCAAAATCGGAAGCTCAATGCCTTTGTACTTCTTCAAGCGACCCAGGTACACGAGTCGTTTGGGACGGTCGCCCATGGGAATTGGGCTTGGTTTGTAGAGGTCGTGATCCATGCCACTGTGAATGATCCGGAGATGCTCTTTGGGGATGCCTCGCGCGAGTAAATCGTCATGGGTGGTGCCGGAAAGCACACTAAACATGCTCTTTTTGTAAACGCGCGGGATGAACCGTTCGTAGAGATAAACGTAGGCAGCAATGGGAAAGCTGGCTTGCTGAAACACGGTGGTGCCAAAGAGATGCGGCACAATAGCCAAAACCGGCACCTTCGTGTGCTTGGGCATGAAGAACGGGATCTTGTTGATGTCTTCCGCAACGAGGTCGAAGCCCTGGGGCTCTAGATGTTTCTTGAAGTAGCGGGGTGCATCAAAGTTGAACGTATAGGTGGAACCGGTGCGATGAATGTCCATGGCACCAATGCGATCTCGCTGTTTGCATCCGGGAAACGATCCGGTGAGCAGAGTTACTTCATGCCCTTGCTCGGCGAGGCGGCCAAACACCTCTTCGATGATGACTTCGGCCCCACCCGCTTCCGGGTGTTTCATGTCTCGATAGGAAACGAGGCAGATTTTATAGCCCAAGCTCTCACCTTGTTGAAGGATCCCCGACAGGGGTAAGTCATTCTCCCATTTGGGATTCAGGGGTAATCGAAGCCGAAGAGAATACCATGGGGGACCGGGACGGGAAAAGGTGAGGAACCCGGTCACGAGCACGCCAATTTGGCCTATTTTTGGGTGGGTGTCGATCTTTGGAGTGGTTGGGGTCGGAAAACCGTACCTTAGGTAAACGTTTGCCCCCCAAACACCGACTGTTAGGGTACAGGCGGGATGGAAATCGACCCTTCACGAGGGCGGATCATCCTCTAACTGACAATTATTAAATGATTTACAGAACAAGCTCGAAGGACCTGTCTTGAGCGTCCTTCATCCCGATCTCGACCTTGCCCAGAGGGCTGCGGACGGCGACAACGCCGCCTGGCGGGAGATTTATACCCAAAGTCGCGACCGCCTTTTTGCCCTGTTGGTCTACCACATCGGAAATCGGGAAGAAGCTATGGACGTTCTCCAAGAGACCTACCTGGCCGCGGTCAAGGGTCTCTCCCAATACAAGGGCACGGGAAGTTTAGAGAGCTGGCTCTGCGGCATTGCCCTTCGCCGCGCCCGAGACTGGAAGCGGCGCATGCTGCGGAAGTTTAAGAAGACAGATTCGATGGAAGACGCACACCCGGTGGAGGAAATTATCCCTCAACCGGATCCGGAAGAGAAACGACGGCTTCACGCCGCACTCAATACTCTGCCCGAGCGTCAACGAAGTGCTGTGTTGTTGCATGAGTGGCTCGGTTATTCCTTTGGGGAGATCGGAGAGATCCTGGGAATCAGCGAAGCCACCGCCCGAGTGCATAGTTTTCGAGCCCGCGAAACCTTGCGTGGCTTGCTAGGCGAAGACTCCGTCGGGAAAATGAAATCCGACGCGATTTCTGAAGAAACAGGACTGCTATGAAGAAGCTTTTTGATCGACACCAAAACCGCTTAAGCGTGCAGGAGGACCGCAAAGTTTGGTCGACCCTGAGTGACGCGGTGTCCAAACCCGAGAAGAAAAAGCGATCCCTTTGGGTTCCCTCGATTGCCTTGAGCGGCGTGGCGGCGCTAATTGCGGTGTTTGTCCTGGGACCGGATCAGCTCACGCAAGGAACGCAGGAAGCGTTTAAGCAACCGGGTGCGGATATCGCGCTGCAGAGCGAGCCGGATATGGAAGCGTTACGTGCGGTTCCCTATCTCGACGGCTCCGATCAGAGCGCGGATGAACTTAGAGACCTTCGGGCGCAGACCCTCAAAGGGGAAGACGCTCCCGAGGGAGACGCCATACTTAACGACGAAACCACCCGACTTAAAGATCAAGACAACTCCGAAGCGAAGTCACTTCAGAAAGAAGACCGCCAAGAGAGCGCAGGATTTTCGAAAGCGGAAGACTTGGATGCCCAGGGGGGGCGAGAACTTTCCATTCCGGTAAAGGAGGAGGGTTCGACTTACCGGGAAGACCAAAAAAAGCAGGCCGCATCGGGGGTTGCTTCCAACGATCTCTCTAAGCCCGTTCGAAGTGGTGTGCCGAGCGATCAGAAAGTTCCGGTCGCCGGTAGCAAAGTCGTGGCCGAAAAAGTAGAGGGCACTGCGGACCGGGCTCCCCTTTCGGAGAGCCCGGGAAGTTCCTATGGAGCTCATCCCGTTCCCACCGAGCAAAAAGCCGCTCCGCCGACTCCGGTAACGGAGGCGGAAGTGATGGAAGAAGCCGGAGCGCTAAAAAAAACCGGAGCACTGGAAGAAGCCGGAGCGCTGGGGGAAGCTGAAGATCGAGACGAGTTCCTCGGCTGGGCGGAGCCTTCGACACCGATGGTTGAGCAAGGTGGGAATGAAAACCTCCTGCGCCGACGCATTCAAACCATGGCTCAAGAGAGCGAACCGGACGATAGCCCGAAGCTGCGCAGAAACGCGAAGCCAAGTTCAGGCGACGATGGTGCTTCACCAAGTTTTCAGAAGACCACTGAAAATCTCGCCGCCGATGCCGTGAGCACCATCAAAAATAAAACCGCTCGCGGAAAATTTTGGAGTACCAGCGAGAGGACGCGTCTTTCGGTTGCACCAGCCCTCTCTTCACGGGCTTACGAAGCGGTTGCGAAGGGCATCCGCGCAGGGCAACTTCCAGAACTTCAAGAAGTTCAGGTGGAGTCGTTTCTCAACCAAGTGCGGGTTCAGCCTTCGGCAACCGAAAAACCGGTTTCTCTGGTGCTCGAGGCCGCGCCATCACCTTTTGGGGAAGCCACCACCTTGCTTCGCATCCAGTTGTTCACCGGTACGCCGGAGGGTTCCGCACAACTCGTTGCGCGCAATACCCGGGTTGAAGTTGAGTTTGAGCCCCGCGCTGTCGAAGGATTTCGACTCTTGGGCTATGCCACACCCAAACCTCCGACGAAGTTGGGAGCGGTAAGCTCTCCTAGGGGAGCCGATCTCTACCAAAACTCCAGCACCACAACCCTCGTTGAGCTTCAACTCGGCTCCGGGAACGCACCATCGGCCTTGGCCGTGGTCCGTGTTCGCTATGAAGACCCAAGCACGGGTCGAGTAGAAGAAATCTCCGAATCACTTATGCCCAGCGATGTGGAACCGCGTTGGGAGAACACGGATCCGAGTTTTGTGATCGATGCGGTGATGGCCGAGTTCGCGGAGACGCTCCAGGAACCGGACTCCCCCTTCCATGATCTGTACGAAGTACTGGGCTTCGCCAGGCTGGCGAAGGACCGCATTGGGCCGGATCACCCATTCCACAATGAGCTTCCGGTGCTTCAGGAAGCGGCGCGGTTGCTTCGCGAGGACAAGCAGCAGCGCTAAATCATCGGGCTTGCCGATCTACAAGAGGGCGATTCACAGTCCTCGCCCGAGAAGAGCCAAGCCCAACCCAACCTCGCAAGCCGCCTCGGGCGGGGCAAAACGCAACTTTCTCGCGAACCAAAACCCCGCATCCACTCAACTTTTGGGCCATATACGCCGATACCTCCTTTCAGGAGGCAAGACATGTTGGTGGCGTTAAAACGACGAATTCAGAATGGTTGGTTAGGCGTGACAATGGGAGCGTACCTCGCTGCCGTCCCTTTCTTACCGCAAGATCCTCAGCTTTTTGCTCAGTTGTTCCCAAGCGATAACGGAGCCATCTACGACAAGGTTGAGAACAACAACGGCAAGCCTCTCGCCCTCACTTCGATCTACATCCCCGAAATCGACATGCGATCCATTAGCGATAGTCGCGGCCGTTTTCAGATCGCAGACATACCCTCCGGCGAATACGAAGTCGTGTTCTCGCGCGTGGGGTATCTTCCGGAAGTGCATCGCATCAAGATTGAGCCGAACACGCGTTTGGCCGTCCCGTTGATCATGCGACGCGCACACGGGACCCGGGCCTAGCTCCTTCCGCATCAAGCCAACCTAGCTGTCCCTCTTTAGGCCGGCCGGAATGTGGCCGTTCTCAGATTCTTCCTGTATCTTGCTGAGTAGCCGCAAGGTCATGGGCTTATTCGGGCAATCCTAAGGAACAGTCTGTGCTCTCCTATAACTCAGCGTGCAGTTGTTACATCTTCTTGCTCTCTGTTTCTCTCTTTTTAATCTCCCCACCTCGCCCGAGCTTCGCTCAACCGTTTGTACCTTCAGCTGAGCTTGGCGAACTCATGAACGATCTTGAGGGCCTCAAGGACTATCAACAGTGGAGGGCTAGGAAGCTCTACGACAAATTGCGATCGAACCCTCAAGACGTAAACGCTCTAGTTCAACTCGCTGAACTGTGGAGCTTTGGGGAAAATTTCGATCGAAGTCTTGAATACGCCAAGTTGGCTATGATCCTGGACCCCGATTCCCGAAATGCGCGAATCGTCTATGCAGAGGTGCTTATACAGTCTGGCCGTTTTAATCCGACCGAGGGATATCTTGAAATCCTTGATAAGGAACTCTCCCCCTGCAATCTCGGCTGGGCCTTTTTAGAACGCAGGGACCCCGCTAGCGCCATTAGAGTCGCGGAGGAAGCCATCGCTTCGGAGTTGCAGCCTACAGCTTGCTTCTACTGCCTCTGGAGCAAAGGGTTAGAACTTCAAGCGAATGATTTCATCAGACGCAAACAATTCTCCGAAGGTCTTGCCCTCTATGAACTGGCGGCACAAAAGGCCAAGCTTGCCGTTGCTCAGCGCGACCTAGTTGAAGATGAGCTCGAGGACTGGAACATCTACGGTGAGAAGCAAGCGACAAGAATCGAGCAACTCATTGAGAGAAGCTTGGCGCTTAGTAAGAAGAAGGACTAGCATAGGCGCGAGACGGAAGCCGCGTCGGGGCCCTACATGCCCTCGACGAGGCGGTTGCCCAGGAATTCGGGGAGGCCGGCTTCGCGAATCTTCTCGCGAACCGTTTGCACTTCGTAATCCAAACGACGTAAGCACAAAGTCTGAAGCTGGGTGTCGTACCAAACGTAGGCGCTGCGGGGGTCGCGATCACGCGGTTGGCCGACCGAGCCGACGTTCACGATGTAGCGACGATCGGGGAACAGTTCCAGGGGTTCATCGCTGGGGTAGCGAATGGCCGAGGGGCGCTCGGCTCCCTGTTCCAAAACAATCGGAACATGCGAATGTCCGATAAAACAAATTCGCTCGTCGAACCCGGCAAACTGGCGCTTGGCCTCTTCCAAAGTTAAGACGTAGGTCCACTTCTCCGGATCGAGGGGCGAGGAGTGATTCAGGCGGACATCTTCGATCTTTTCCGTGAAAGGCAAGGAAGAGAGATAGGCCTTGGTATCTTCGCTGAGGTTATTGATGGTCCACTGAGTGGCTTGTTTTGCGATCTCGTTGAAGTACTCGGTACTCAAAAGACCGAGCGCAGCTTGATCGTGGTTACCCAGAACGGATTTTTCACACCGTTCCTTAACCACTGCCGCGCACTCGTTAGGATTGGGACCATATCCGACAATGTCGCCTAGACTCACGATCTCGTCGATGCTTTGAGTCTCGATGTCCTCAAGTACCGTTTGGAGCGCTTCGTAATTGGCATGTATGTCGGAAATAAATGCAATTCTCATGATTAAGCCTTAGCTATCAATCATCCGCGTTTCGAGCGGTCTTCGCAACCCCATCTAGCACTCCATTCACAAACTTTCCCGATTTTGGGGAGCCAAACCGCTTAGCGATTTCAATGGACTCATCCAGAATGACCTCGGTGGGGACCGACATCTCATAGACCATTTCGGCGGTGGCCATGCGAAGAACGCAACGATCAGTCACCGCCAATCGCTCCAAACTCCACCTAGAAAGGGCCCCCTTAAGCAGGCTATCGATATCCTCTAACCCTGTGTGAACAAGGCTCATAAGGTGGATCCCGTAGTCCTTGATCTCCTCATGAATTTTTGGGTCCTCTTTATAAGCCTCAATGACCTCGGGAATCGAGTCACCGGTGACTTCCGCCCGATATAGGCCTCGGAGGCAAAGCTCACGGGCTCGCCGACGGGCTCGGGATGGGGTCTTAGGCTCTGGCAAAGCTATCCTCGTCGGAGGAGGGAGGATCAACCAGGGGGCCTTCGGCTTCTTCCGGGCTGAACTCTTCCTCGACAAAAGCCTGTCCCAGGTTCACGAGTTCGACCGCAGATTGAGCGGCTTCCCAGCCCCGGTTCCCCATTTTGGTACCGCAACGCTCTTGGGCCTGCTCGAGGTTTTCGGCGGTGACAATGCCGAACACAATGGGCACACCCGTAAGCTCATGCACGCGGGCAATGCCAGCGGTGGCTTGGTTCGCTACCAAATCAAAGTGTGCGGTAGCGCCTCGAATGAGAACCCCGAGAGTGATGATCCCGTCGTAGTTTTGGGTACGAGCGGCATCGAGGGCGACCGTAGCCACCTCAAAAGAACCGGGGACCCAATACACATCGATGTCTTCTTCGGAAACCCCGAGACGTAAGAGGGAATCGATCGCCCCATCCAAAAGAATCTGTGTATAGGCTTCATTAAAGCGGGCCACAACGATGGCAAAACTCTTGTTGCTTCCGTCGAGGGAACCCTTGAACTCCTGCATTGCTAACTCCTTGAATAAACTTTGAACTCTGAAATCACCTTGCGCCGGGCTCTAATTGGATCCGGGATTCGAGACTGCGTCGAGCCCCGACAAAAGGTGTCCCATCTTATCGCGTTTGGTCGCAAGATACCTTGCATTGTTGGGGTTGGCTTCAACCTCAAGCGGCACTCGCTCGACGATTTCCAACCCATAGACTTCCAGGCCCACGCGCTTTGCGGGGTTGTTGGTCAGAAGTTTCAGTTTTTTGAGCCCCAGATCAGCCAAGATCTGAGCTCCAATTCCATAGTCTCTTTCATCGGGCTTGAACCCCAAATTCACATTGGCTTCCACCGTGTCCATGCCCTGTTCCTGGAGCGCGTAGCTCAGAATTTTGTTGGCTAAGCCAATCCCTCTCCCCTCCTGCATCATGTAGAGGAAAACGCCCCGCTCTTCCTTGCCGAGGCGCTCGAGGGCATCGTGCATTTGATCGCCACAATCACAGCGGAGAGAACCGAGGAGGTCGCCGGTGACACAGGAAGAATGGGCGCGCACCAAAACGGGCTCTCCATCTTTCACGTTGCCGCGGACGAGAGCCATGTGATGCTGGCCGTCGATCAGGCTGCGGTAGAGGTGCAAATCGAAATCGCCATAGTGAGTCGGCATCTTCACCGTAGTCACGTGGCGGACTAGCTGGTCGTGCTGGAAACGGTAGGCCATGAGGGACTCGATGGTGATCACCTTCAGGTCGTGCTTTTTTGCAAACTCAAACAGGCTGGGTGTTCGGGCCATGGTTCCATCGCCATCTAAAATTTCGCAAAGCACACCAACCGGTTCGCTTCCGGCCATGCGCACCAGATCCATCACCGCTTCGGTGTGTCCCGTGCGTCGCAGCACGCCGCCCTTTTTTGCAATGAGGGGGAAGATATGTCCGGGGCGAGCGAAGTCTTCGGCTTTCGCCTTGGGATCGGCAAGCAACTTAATGGTGAGGGCGCGATCCTGGGCACTGATGCCGGTGGTGGTGCCTTCGTGAGCATCAACACTGATCGTGAAGGCGGTGCCTAAGTAAGACGTGTTCTTTTCGACCATAGGCGCTAGGTCGAGTTCTTTGGCACGTTCTTCGGGCATGGGCGTGCAAATGAGGCCCCCACCTTCCCGCACCATGAAATGGACCTGCTCCGGGGTGATGGTATCGGCACGACAAATGAGATCGCCTTCGTTTTCGCGATTCTCATCGTCAATGACGACGAGGAGCTTTCCTTGCTTCAGCTCTTCAATAGCTTCTTCAATGGTGGCAAAGGGGAAAGGCGTTTTCGATTCTGATGACGGGTTCATGACGAACTTCCTAAGGGTTCTAAATAACGCTGAACATACTTCGCTAAAATGTCGGTCTCTAAGTGCACCGTGGTTCCCACTTCGTAAGTGCCCATGTTGGTGTGCTCAAGGGTGTAAGGCACGATCGACACCGTGAAGGTGGTTCCATCCACTGCGGCAACGGTGAGGCTGATGCCATCGATGGCCACGGAGCCGCGGGGGGTGATTTGTTTGGCTAAGGCTTCGGGTGCGCTGACGGTGATGAGTTTGGCGCCATCGCTTTCTTGGATGGCCGTGACTTTTCCCAGACCGTCCACGTGACCGGTGACGTAGTGACCATCGAGCCGTTGCCCAATGGCAATGCAACGTTCCAAGTTCACATGCATGCCGGGTTTGAGATTGGCCAAGGCGGTGCGTTCTAAGGTGGCGCCAACCGCATCGAATTCAAGTTGTTGGGCTTCGGTTTTCACAACCGTGAGGCAGGTTCCGTTTACGGCAAGACTGGCGCCCAAGTCGAGGGGAAGAACGGAATCGGGAACTTCCAATACCAGTTTCAATCCGCCTTCGTGGGGCCGCGCAGCAATCACCTTGCCAAGCGCTTCAATGATGCCGCTAAACACGGGATGGCTCCGCTTCGGAAGGTTGCACGGTTTCGAGAGGCGTTTCTTCGCCCAAGGTCTCCGGGTCCCACCACTGGGCGGATTCCGGGACAGCCGTGATCAGCCAGTCGGTGCCCAAGGGTTGCAGTTCGGTTCGGGCTAGCTTTACCGCGCGCGGAACGGAAACCACTTGGAGGC
>JABDJR010000146.1 GCA_013003415.1 Candidatus Eiseniibacteriota bacterium
GAGGTGCCCCCCGGTTTTAGAAACCACATCGATCAATTCCTTGCGGGTTTCTTCACACAAGATTTTTAGTTGTTCGCGGCTGAGTTTTTTAAGATCGGCCGGCGAATCAATCATGTCGAGGTATCGACCCATTCTGTGGTCCTTTCCATCTCAAGGCTGGCTACAAGTACCAAACCACCCCGTAAAGAACACCTAAAAGTGCGCCCACCAACACCTCAAAAGGCGTGTGGCCGAGCAACTCGCTTAGGCGGTTTGGCAAAAGTCCTCGGTGCGCGTATTGATCCTCAACAATCCGGTTAAGGACGCGCGCCTGCAAACCGGCGGCCCTGCGCAGGCCCGCCGCATCGTACATCACTACTAAACTAAAAAAGAGGGTGACCGCAAAAAGGGTTGTCCCTGTGCCCTCTCTAAAACCAACTGCGGTGCTTAAGGCAGCCACACTGGCCGAGTGGGCACTCGGCATGCCACCGGTTCCGACCAGCCGCCGGAAGTTAATCTCCCGATGCATCAGCATGTGGCTCACAAACTTAGAAAACTGTACCAAGAAGCCTGCGGACAATGCCACCAAGTAGGGCGCGCTAGCCATAAAGGCCTTCATTGGGATATCCCCAGAAACTGGCCCTTGGCATCGCGGCGGCGGCGATCAATCGTCTCCAAAAACCCTCGAAATAGGGCTGCCTGGCGGGTAAAGCCCTTGATTTCCTTCTTGGCGGCCAGCAAATGGCGGTCTACGGCCCGATGGGACTTCTGAAGGCCAACCGCGCTGGGGTAGGTCATTTTCTCCCTTTCCTCGTCTCGGCCGGGTTCTCGCCCAAGCTCTCGGAAGGTCCCCGAGGCTCCCAGAATGTCGTCCACGATCTGGAAAGCAAGACCCACCGCCTGGCCAAACCGGCTATAGCGATTCACGGCGGCTTTGGAGGCTCCAGCCGCCAGGGCACCAAGCTTCAAGGAACACTCAAAAAGGCGGGCGGTCTTATGGCGGTGGATGAAATCGACGGTGGTCCGGGAGGACGCCTTTCCTTCACTTTGGAGATCGAGGACCTGGCCCCCGATCACTCCCCGACTACCCGTGGCCACGGAGAGCTCCTCGATCAAGAGAACCACTCGTTCCGCACCAAAGGAGCGCCGGGTGGACGCCACCACGCGAAAAGCCTCGGTTAGAAGGGCATCGCCCGCGAGAACCGCCGTGCCCTCTCCATAAACTTTATGAGAGGAAGGCTGTCCCCGCCGAAAGTCATCGTCATCCATGCAGGGTAGATCGTCGTGAATCAACGAAAACGCATGGACTAACTCTAGGGCAGCCGCGACTTTGTGGATGGCTTTGGAGCGTCCCTTGTTTTCGTCGTAAGCTAAAAGCACCAAAGCGGGACGCAAACGTTTACCTTCCGAGAGGGCGGTGTAACGCATGGCCTGATGAATCACCGAGGGTTTTAGTCTAGCTCCGGGTAGAATGTCATCCATAGACCGGTCGACTTTAACTCGGGAAGTCTGAAGGAACGTTCGAAACGATTGAAGGTCGGCGGTTGTATCGCGGCTCATGAATCGAGATCGAGCTCCCCTTGACCAAGGTCGGCCTCGTCGAGTTCGAAACCCTCGTCTGTCTCGGCGAGCTGCTTGATGGTGGCTTCGGCCGCTTGCAATCGGCCCATGCATTGCTTCACCAGGCTCATGCCGCGAACGTAGGCTTTGACGCTCTGGTCGAGGGTGACCTCGCCTTGCTCAAGTTGCTCGACGAGTTCCTCTAGTTCTTCCATCGCCTCTTCAAAACTGGGAGTTTCGTCGGCGTTTTTTTTCTTACCGCGTGTGGATTTTGAACTCATGCCTCATCTTCTTCCGACGGGTGAAGACTTTTTTCGTGCACCTCGCTTACCTTAGCGCTCGCGCGGTGCTTGTGAAACTGGATGGCGATTTCGTCTCCGGGATTTAATTGGTCGCCCGAAGTGATCACCTTTTCCCCATGCAAGGTCATGCTGTAACCCCGCGCCAGGACTTGGCTTGGGTCCAGTGATTGTAGAGTACGTTTTCGTTCCCGCAAACGGGAATGCTCAAGGGATAGCTTGTTTTCTAAGGCACGTCCCAGGGTGGCTGGAATAAGGCTGAGCCGATCCCGGCTCCGAGCCAGTTGAGCCGCAGGATGCACGCGTTCAAGCCGTTTTCCCAGTGTGCTCAACTCAGTTACTTTGCCTCGCAAAGTAATGTCACCTGTCTTACGGAGTTGGTCGGCCAAAAAGTCCAAGCGTTGGCTCTCTTTTTCCAAAAAATCTCCTGGTCGACGCAAACCATAGGTCCTAGACAGTCCCAAAACCTGGTCTTTCCTGCGATCGAGATCTCGCCGAAAGGCGCGCCCGAGGGCATTTTCGGTCTGCCCGAAGCTCAAGACAAGTTCTCGACGATCAGGCACAGCTAGGGCGGCAGCGGCGGAGGGCGTTGCTCCCCGAGCATCGGCTACGAAGTCCGCAATCGTGAAATCGCTCTCGTGGCCGACGGCGGAAATGATAGGGGTTTCACAATCATAAATGGCTCGGGCCACCACTTCCTCGTTGAACGCCCACAGGTCCTCTAGGCTGCCACCTCCCCGCCCTAGAAGGACCACATCGGCCCCACCCCAGCGTGAAATGCGGTCCAACGCCTTGGCAATTCTTGGAGCAGCTTCCTTTCCCTGCACCGAGACCGGCACCAAAACGATGGTGGCGGCGGGCCATCGGGAAGAAAGGACATGGATGAAGTCCTTTAGGGCAGCGCCTCTTGGCGAGGTAACCACCGCAATCGTGGTTGGAAATTCGGGAAGCTCTTGCTTGTGGTCGTCGTCGAAGAGACCTTCGGAGGCGAGTTGGCGCTTAAGCTTTTCAAAAGCCTGCATGAGGGCGCCGACCCCACTCGGAATGAGGTTCCGCACAATGATCTGAAGGTCGCCCCGTTCTGGATAGAGCGATACCGTTCCAAGGGCCTCAACTTCGATTCCATCGGCGGGTTGGAACCGAAGGCCAACATTGTCACCCCGAAACATCACGGCACGAATCTGCGCCTCAGAATCTTTGAGAGAAAAGTAATAGTGTCCGGAGGCAGCGGCTCGAAAATTGGAAATTTCACCACGAACCCGTATTGGGCTGAACTCATCTTCAACCTGTTGCTTAATCGCTCGTGTAAGACTGCCAACCGAAAATAGAGGAGTTTCGGCCAAATTTAGTTTTCCCAGGGTCGGGAGGTGAAACCG
>JABDJR010000165.1 GCA_013003415.1 Candidatus Eiseniibacteriota bacterium
TAACAAAACCGTCCGGGTCGTTACCTGCCCACTCTACTCGAATGCGATAGTCGTTCAGACTTCCTTCAACGGGACCTGAAGTCAGCCGGACGCTTGGAGACAGATTGGGACTTTGCATCGCGGTTTCTGAGTCACTGCTGCAACCCACAAGCACAAAAACCATGGAGAATAAATAGATTGCGAGAGCGGGAATTCTCGTCGGAAGGGCAATGGTGCCCCGGAGTCCTGAGCAGGTTTGTTGGCTCATGACGATCTCCTTCCAAACCTAAGGGGGGACGTTAGGAAGTGACCCTAATTTAGCACAGATTCCTCACGAAACCAGTCGATCAAGCTATTAAAGGTTTGCTGCGCTTGGTCATTGTTAAAGTAGTACAACGAGAATCCGAACCAAGCGATGCGCCCTTGCTTGCGGTCTGGCGACGGATCATGCCATCGCGTGGCGCACAGCTTTCGATCAAATGTCGATGCCCGGGGGGGTGTTCTAAAGTTGCCCAAGGACTTATAGGCGTAGAGCGAGTCGATTTGTCCGGTGAAGTCATCCTCGGTGGCCTCAAAAATAGGGTCAATCACAAGATCGGTCCGTGGCACTCCGAAGCCATCTCCAAACTGCATTTTTGCAGGATCAACTTGCATGGTGGGAAGAAACTCGGGTTCTCCGGGGAAGGAAGTCACTTCCCAAAGACCGTGTCGATCCATGTCTGCAACCCCCACGTTCCCCACTTGAGAGCTGAAAATCTTCAAGAAATCGTAAGCGAAGAACCCCGGCAACAAATCATGGGGATAAGCGAAGTCAGATCGGCCATCGGCGGTGGCGATGGTGGTGGCAACCGTTTGATGTCCCGAGAGCCAAAGTTTGCCGCCGCCTCGCAAGTAAGCCTGGATCTTTCGCGAAGTTTGAGAGCTGCGTAGGAACGCGGTTGTTCCGTCGGACCCGCCCCCGAAAGTTTCCCAAATCAAAAGTTCGTTGTTTCCCATTTGCTCCAGAGTAGGAACCTGGGGAACAAAGAAGAGACCGTCGTTGGGTCCGTGGGCTTCAAAGACCGTGTTCTCGTTTAAGGCGTTGGGTCCGAACTTCCCGGATTCACGGAACATCTCATCCCAAAAGGCGTCACGCTCATTGTCGCGCGGTTTAATCTGGTCCCGATAGTCATCGACAAACATAAACTCGTTTGCAAACGTGAATTCAATCACCTTGAAAATAATAACGGCGAGGGTTTCGCCGCCACCCTCATCGCGAGCTTTGATGTAAACGGAATGGACTCCGGGAGTGTCGAAAGAAATGGGCTCCACGTTTCCAGGAAGCTCCGACCATCCGACCCAGCCGGAGTTGGGGCCCACGGCATCGAGATTGGTGATGTCACTACCGTAGTTGAACCCGGTGATGGTGCCGCCGTAGTCCCGCGCCTGAGCGGTCCAGTTGAAGTAGAGCGGTTGGTTCACCGCAATTTCAAACTCGAAGGTGCCTCCGCCCCGGGCCGAGAAAGTCCCCAAGGAGGCTTCGTTGATCGTGAGTACCGGGCTACCACCACTTGAAATGGAACTGAACACAAGCACGTTACCCGCATCGCTTCCACGGGTGCGATCGAGGAAGGGTTCGATCGCCCCGGATTCGTCGATGGCCCGAACCGCAAACGCATACGACGAAGGCGGTTCTAAGAAGAAGCTTGTGGAAAGGCTTTCCGCGCTCTGTCGAGTCCAGGGAAGGTGGTCTGCCAAGCGGTAGAAAATGAACTCCGGGTCGCGGAAGTCAATGGTTCGAATGGGCGGGGTTAATTCGTCGAGCTTGATGAGTTTGTGCAAATAGGCGACCGGCTTCTTACGGGGCGTGGTTGCGTCGGGGTCGAACCCATCCCATGTAAACGTGATTTGCGGTCCCACCGTCAAAAACTCCGCCGTAATGTTGGGGCGCACAATCTGGGCCGAGGGAGTGATGCTCACGGCGGTAAAGGCAAGCCGATCGATGTCGGAGTAGGTTTGCTCGTTATCTTGGCACCGCAAGTAGAGGGTGTGGAAACCGGAGTACCGCGGCAAGGGACCGAACAGGGAGCCTTCGATTTGCCCGGTGTCCGCCATGGTTGTGGAGAACGAAAAGACTTTGTTGAAGTCGGTGGTTTGAATGTAGTCAAAGCTTGCGATTCCATCGCCCGTCGGCTTGGAAAAACGCAGGGTATCGCTTCGATTCCTTGGGCCACGAATCACTTGACGGCTAATTTCGGGGAACTCTTCCGGGGCGCGAACTTCATCGAGACTAAACGCGGGATCAGGATCAACGACGTACTCGTAGTGCTCCACGATGCCGTCGTTATCCCAACCGGTCCACCAGATGCGTGTGGAGTAGGAGTCTTCCTGATCGTCGACCGGCCCCGCCGTAATGCGGATGAACGGAGCTTGGTTTGTTACGGGTTCGGGCGCCGTTTCATTCGAACATGCCCAAAGAGACATCCCGATACAGAGTCCGAATAGGAGCCGTGTCATGAGTCGTCGCAAAACCGAGATGTCTGCCTTTCTGTAGCCCTGGATTAGCGCCGGGGAGTGGATGGAAGGGCAGTGTCGGCCTGATCGTGGCGTCGAGAGACGTTCGATACGAGCATGCCCCCAGCATTTAACCC
>JABDJR010000186.1 GCA_013003415.1 Candidatus Eiseniibacteriota bacterium
GTTCGAGGACAGCCTCAATATCGAGCGTAATGGCAACGTCATCACCTAGAACTGCGCCACCCTGATCGAGGGCTTTGTTCCAATTGATGCCGAAGTCCTTACGGTTGATCTTTGTGGTGGCCGTAAAACCAGCCCGTGTGCCGCCCCAGCCATCGGGACCTGCGCCAAGGAATTCGGTCTTGAGCACCACCGGCTTCGTCACGCCACGCATGGTCAAATCACCATGAACATGGAGCACATCGTCCTTCTTCTCGACTTTGTTGCTCTTGAAGGTGATCTCAGGATGGCTTTCGACGAAGAAGAAGTCTTCGGATTTAAGATGCCCGTCGCGCTTCTCGTGGTTGGTGTTGATGCTGGCTGCATTGATCGTCACTTCGACTGACGCTTTTTCCGGGTGCTTAGGATCGTAGGTGATGGTGCCGCTATATTCACCGAAGTTGCCACCGACTTTGGTGAAGAAGTGGCGAACTTTGAAGCCAACCGTAGAGTGAGAAGCATCGATCGCCCAGTCGCTGGCCGAAGCAACCACAGGGGTCACTAAGATCGACAGAGCGATCAAGGTTCCAAGAATCCGTTTCATTGTTTTCTTTCCTTTTCATCTAAGGGAGGGGCCCCTAGTTGAGAGTGTTTTTCTTTTCGTAGCTTTCCCGAAGATCTTCTTCGAGGGGATGTCGTAACAGATTGAGCAAATGACAAAGTTGTTTGAGCTGTTCTGTATCGAGACCACGCATGGCCTCTTTGGTTGCCAGCTTGACCGGCGCGTCGAGTCCTTCAAGCAGCGCAAGACCCTGCTCCGTTATTTTGAGGAGAACCACTCGCCGGTCTCCACGGGATCGCTCGCGGGTCAGGAGTCCTTTGCTTTCAAGCTTGTCGACGAGACGCGTAATGTTGGGTGCACGAGAGACGAGTCGTTCACACACCTGCTGGGTTTGAAGCCCTTCACGAGAACCCCGCAAGATGCGAAGCACGTTGTATTGGGGGGTCGATAAAGACGCCAACGGCCCCACCGCATGCTCGGTGACTCGGTCTACAGTTCGCACGAGGGTCAACAGAACCTCTGTCTGGAGAGACTCGATGGGGCGAGTTTGATGAATAGTATCCTCAATCGTCTTGACCGGCTTCATGCTTCTAATATAGTTGCCATGGCAGAATATTCCCAGGAGGATAAATTTTCTTGGGCAGAACCTAATTCGTTACTAAACAATCACTTACGCCAGTGGCCCCAGTTCGAGGAGGGGCAACTCACCCCGAAAACCCTGAGTCTACCTAGGAGGCGCACCAGCGATTGAGCCAGTTTTCAAACTCTTGATACCAAAGACGCGAGTTCTGCGGCTTCAAGATCCAGTGATTCTCATCAGGGAAGACCACCAATCGAGAGGGCAGCCCCTTCGCCTTGTACATGTGGTAGATCTCAAGCCCCTGGGTGACGGGAACACGGTAGTCGAGCTCACCATGCACCACCAACATGGGTGTCTTGAATCCCTCGGCGTGGCGCACCGGGTTCATGGCATCGATGTTCTCAATACCGTCCCATGGTTGGCCGGCCAAGGAACGCTCCCAGCCATAGAAAATGTCGCAGGCGTATTCGGACATGAGATTCGAAACCCCGGCGTGATTGATGAGGCAAGCGAAACGATCGGTTTGGCTCGCCATCCAGGCCATCATGTAGCCACCATAGGATCCGCCGGCTGCCGCCATACGCTTGTCGTCAATATAACCGGTGTCGACCATGGCCTCGGTCACGGCCATGCAGTCTTTGTAGGGCATGTCCCCCCAACCGCCTTGGATACTGTCCGCATAGTCCTGACCAAAACTGGTTGAGCCGTGAAAGTTCGGCGACGCCACCACATAGCCCATCGCCGCAAAGGCCTGAAGATTCCAACGGAAGTGGAAGGCATCCCCAAAGATTCCGTGAGGCCCTCCATGAACGGCCAATAACAGCGGCCACTTCTTTTTGGGATCAAAATTAGGGGGCAGCACTTCAAAGTACTGCACATCCTCGTCGCGCGACCCTTTCGTGTAGAGATCGCGAACTTCGCCCCACTGAAGTTCATCCGCGAGTTTTTGGTTGAAGCGACTCCTCTGCGTCTTCTTGCCGTTCCAATCGATATGAACGACTTCGGGTGGGTTTTGAATACTGTCCCACGTACACAGAACGCCACCCTCGGCGGCAAAAGAAAAGGCGTGGAGGTGACCGCCGCGAAAGACTTGATCTGGGGTGCCCGGCTCTAGCCCTAGGCGAAACAGGGCGCTAGAGCCCTTGTCCTCCGTAGAGAAGACCAACCCTTCGCCATCGGGCGTGTACTCCCAAGATGCGGCGGATCGATCCCAAGCTTCGGTGAGCACGGTATGGGTTTGACTTTCCCGGTTATATAGAACCACACGCACGCGATCGGCATAGAACTTTGGAATCTCTTGGTGACCGTAAGCAATCGTTTTGCCGTCGGGGCTGTAGCGAGGCCGCCAATCATTCCCCTGGTTTGATTCGGTAAGGCACCGCATGGGGCCGCCCGCCGTCGAAACTAAAAAGATGTCTTGGCGCAAATCTCGATAGGGTGGCTTGCTGGAGTCGGCAGCGATCGCAATCTCGCTACCATCAGGAGCAATGTCAAAACTTCCTTCGGGACCATCGAGATCCATGTGTCCAAAGTAATCCGGGGTTAGATCGGTGATCTTTTTCGTATCGAGATCCAGTACGAACAGATGGTTTCGCTTCTTATCCGTGATCCACGAATCCCAAAACCTAGCGATGCAGTCTTCGGTGACATAGGCCTTCACCTTGTCTTCTTTCTTCTTCTCTTTGAGCTCCGCAGACTTCTCAAGAGTTGGAGCGTCTTGATACACGGCAGAAATGAAGGCGATCCGCTTCCCATCCGGAAACCACCGGGGCGACGTTACACCCAACGGGGTCTTGGTCAAGATTTCCGCTTCGCCCCCATCTAAGGGAAGGATGGCAAGCTGCGCGGTTTTGGAATCGTCTTCACGCACAAAGGCCAGCTTGGTGCCGCAAGGGCTGATGGCAGGTTGGGAAGACTTCAGCCCCTCACCGGTAAGTACCGTTGAGCTGCCATTGGGATCGAGGCGATACAGCCGCGAGGCCGCCTTATCCTCTTCCATGTCGAAGGTGGTTACAGGAACAATGGCGTAGGGAAGCTTGGGTGAGGTTGCTGGGTTCCCGGGACGGCCAAAGGCCCACAAATCTTCAACCCGGAGAAGTCGTTTCTCTGACATATGGATCTCCTAAAACGCAGACTTATCTTAAGGGCTCGTGAACATACCACCGGTCGTAAAAGGCGGCTAGACGCCGGGGGTTGACCCCAAATCGGTGAGCAAGTAGGAGGGCACCGTTGGTGAGGTACTGGCGTACAACCCCCCGTTCGCGAAAACGCCGAGCCGAAGACATGACGGCGTGGGGCAAGACCGAAAGCGCTCCTTGACGTTGTAGGCGATGAAGAAATCGGACGTCTTCAAAGAGAGGAATATCTTCGAATCCGCCGGCAGCCTTATAGGCCGCCCTTCGAACAAAGATCCCTTGATCTCCAAAGGAGCACCATGACCCTTTAAACTGAGTCATAAACGAAGCCAGCCTCAAGACCGGGTGTTCGGAGTCGAACCGGAGACGAAACTTCCCGCCCGATAGGGCCGTATTCTTCATGGCGCGATGCACGGCGGTCAGCGCCCCAGGCGGCAACCGGGTGTCCGCGTGTAGGAACAACAAGGTCTCCGCTTTGGAAGCCTCGGCTCCCAGGTGAAGTTGGCGCCCACGTCCCGGTCGTGAAATCAGGAGGTGACAACCGTAGTCCTGGGCAATTTCTTGAGTGCGATCCCAAGAGCCGGCATCGACGACGATGATCTCATGGGCAATATCTTGGCTCCGAACGCTCTCTAAAGTTGCGGCAAGAACAGACTCTTCATTGAGGGTTGGAACAACCACACTCACCAGGGGACCTGAAGATTCGACGCTGGTATCATAGTTGTGAGGCGCCGCAAGAAGCGTCCCTATGGATTCAACCTGCTCACTCACGGGTGCTAGTTTCCTTTCGGGAGGGTGTGTAGACTCGCCCCAAGATAACAGAACTTGACGACCGCCACATTCTGAAGGAAACCCGATGAACTCTCCCCTGCCCACCCCCGAAGAGAACCTCAAAGCCATCATGAAAGACCCGAGCTACGTTCTCCCTGAAGAAGATTTACAGTTTCTGAAGCGAGAAGAAACGCGACCGATGCGCTTGGAGCTGGAGTTACTAAAGCCGGAACTGGCTCTCCGGGAAGAGAACATCAACAGCACCATTGTGCTGTTCGGAGGCACACGCATCTTGAGCCCAGAGGACTCGGAGGCGAACCTAAAAGAATGGGAGGCCAAGCTCGCCCAAAACCCGGACGACCCCGAACTGCAAAAGAGAGTGCGCATTGCCGAGCGAGTCAAAGCAAAGTCCCCTTACTATGAAGTCACTCGCGAGTTCGCACGCCTGGTTTCTACCAAGGGCCAAAGAAAAGATCAGCGGGAGTGCGTCATTGTCACCGGCGGCGGTCCCGGAATCATGGAAGCTGGGAACCGCGGCGCGTTTGAAGTGGGGGGAAAGAGCATCGGTCTGAACATTACCCTTCCCATGG
>JABDJR010000197.1 GCA_013003415.1 Candidatus Eiseniibacteriota bacterium
CGGTTGTTGAGGAGCTAGAACCTCGCCACGAGGTGCTTCGCGCGAGCCGAAGTTCCGGTGATATCAAGATTGATATTACCGACAAAAGTTCAATCGAAGCTGCCTACAAAGAGGCGGGGAATCTCGACGCGGTCATTTCGACGGCGGGCAAGGTTAAGTTTGCTCCCTTCGAGGAATTGGACGAAGAGGGCTACGAGATTGGCCTGCGCGACAAGTTAATGGGACAGGTGAATCTTGTGCTGATCGGCCGGAAGCATCTTGGGGAAAACGGATCCTTTACGCTCTCCACCGGAGTTCTGGATCAGGACCCCATCCGTTCCGGTTCTTCAGCGTCCATGGTCAACGGTGCGATCAACGCCTTTGTCACGGCCGCGGCCATTGAAATGCCCATGCGTCAGCGCATTAATGCCGTGAGTTCGGGAGTGATCGAGGAAGCCATGGAAGCCTACGGCCCATTCTTTCGCGGCTTTGAGCCTGTCCCCGCGGCCAGGGCGGCCCTTGCCTACGCCAAGAGTGTGGAAGGGCTTCGGACGGGGCAGGTGTTCCGCGTTCTTTAGCCATGAGCAGCCGGTATTTTGGAGTCACCACCATCGTTTCCGGGGGACAAACGGGAGCTGATCAAGGCGCGCTCTGCGGGGCGCAAGAGTTGGGCTTGCCCACCGGAGGCTGGGTGCCAAAGGGGCGCCTTTGTGAAGATGGCGTGATTCCCTCTCGATTTGAGGGACTTCGCGAAGCAGATTCTCCCGCCCCCGCCGTCCGGACCGAGCTCAACGTTCGCGACTCCGATGCCACTCTCATCCTCACCCGGGGTCAACCCACCGGGGGGACTGCGCTCACAAAAAAACTAGCGCAGCAAATGGGGAAACCGTTTCTGGTTCTGGATATACTAGAGTTAAGTATGGAGGCGGCCAAAGCGGAGCTTCGTGCATGGCTCGTCAGCAACCGCCCCCACATCCTGAACATCGCTGGCCCACGAGCCAGCAAGGACCCAGAGATAGAGAAGGATACGCGCCAAATTCTGGTCGATGTCCTCTCTCGATCAGGAGAAGAACATGCGGTTTGAGATTCGACCGGCCACTCGAAGTGACGCCGTATCAATGGTCGATCTTTTGAACCCCATCATTGAAGCCGGCAATCAGACGGTCATGGATCAGCAAGTGACCTCCGAAGACCAGGCTTCTTTTATAAGTCAGTTTCCCACGCAAGGTATCTTTCTGGTGGCGGTTGCCGTGGGCGGGTACGAATTGTTTGGCATGCAAGATGTGATTCCCCACCCCAGTAACTCCGGTCCACTCACCGGTGAAATCAGTACCTTTGTGTCCCAGGAACGACAAGGACTCGGTGTTGGGCGGGCGCTCATGATGCAAACCCTGGAGTTTGCAAAAGCGAAGGGCTACCAAAAACTGATCGCCACCATTCGAATGGATAACAACCTTGCACAAGCCTACTACCGAGCTCAGGGTTTCAAGGTGGTGGGTCGGACCTCCAAACCAGGCGGGAAGGGCGAGATTGAGCAGATCGTCACCGAGCTAGAGTTGGGCCAATAAGGCTGCGGTAACTCAAACAACACTTGATACAACTTTGTGAAGAGCAATAAAACTCCTTCATGAATTGAGGTTGTGATGGCGAACGATAAGGATCTTGCCCCGGAGTCTTGGGTCGTAGCTGGCGGAAGAAAACGGAAGCCTGGCTCTCCCCTGAACGCGCCCATGATCACGGCCTCGAACTTTCAAAAGGGTGGGGTGCACGACTACTCCCGAAGCGAAGGAACCGAAACTAGCGAAGCCTTCGAAAGTCTGATGGGCGGGCTTGAAGGGGGCGAGGCCGTCGCGTTTGCTTCGGGCATGGCTGCAGCCACGGCAATTTTTGAATTGCTTCCGCCCAAGGCGAGCATCGTCATTCCTGATGATTGCTACCACGGCGTGGTTCATCTGGCTGAAATAGGGCAAAAGAAATCCCGATGGACGTTCGATCGTCTGGACTTGTCCCACACTCAGGCTTGGATTCAAGCGGTGGCGGAGTGTGATCTCATCTGGTTGGAGTCTCCATCGAACCCGCTCCTAACCGTGGCTGATTGTCCGAGCATTCTCGCCGCTTCCAGAAAAGCCGGTAACCTGATTGCGGTCGATAACACCTTCGCCACGCCTTTGAATCAGCAACCCTTGGTCCAAGGTGCCGATGTGGTTATGCATTCAGCCACTAAGTTCTTGGGAGGACACTCGGACTTGCTCTCGGGTGTGGTGGTGGCCAAAGACGCGGAGGTGGCCGAGAAAGTCCGTGAAACGCGGTCCACCTTAGGAGCCAGTCCGGGTGCGCTTGAAACCTATTTGGCGACCCGCGGGGTGAGGACGCTGGCCGTGCGTCTCGAACGCGCAGAGGCCAACGCCGCGATCTTGGCCGATCGCCTTTTACAGCACCCGGACGTTGAACGTGTTCGCTACCCCGGTCTGCCTTCCGATCCCAATCATGAGATCGCCAAACGAGTGCTCAAGGGATTCGGAGCCATGGTCTCCTTCGACGTCGAGGGCGGGGGCGACCGAGCCACCAAGGTGTGCGAGACCGTTCGATTGATTCTCCACGCCACAAGCCTGGGAGGGGTGGAG
>JABDJR010000448.1 GCA_013003415.1 Candidatus Eiseniibacteriota bacterium
CGAGTAATCTCCTTTGGTTTGGATTCTGATTCCCGCGGCCATCGTGTTTCTTACGGTGGTCGCGGTTTTTGTGTTTGGTTGGTTCTCTCTTAGGCCGGTCAATAATCCGGTTAAGCCGATCCCCAACCTCCCTCCATCGAAACTTACCGAAGTTCGCTTCCCTTCCGCGGGAAAAACGCTGCAAGGGTGGTTAGTCGAACCGGAGACGCAGCCCTCAAAAGGCGTGGTGCTGTTGGTTCATGGCTGGGGAAGTCAGGCCGCGGACATGTTGGGTTGGTGTGATTTCTTGGTCCCCGAGGGATGGACTTGCTTTGCCATCGACGTTCGGGGTCATGGTCGAAGCGACTACGAGAACATTGTCACCATGCTTAAATTTGCAGAGGACACTCACGCAGCCGGAAAATGGTTAAGCACAAAATCCCACCTGAGTTCACAGCCGTTGTTTATCTTGGGGCACTCGCTTGGTGGAGCCGCGGCTTTGCTTGCTTTGTCCGAGGGATTTCCGGCCAAGGCGGCTATTATCTCCAGCGCGTTCGCGCGGTTGGAAGCCGTGACCGCCTACGTTCTTAAGAAGGCTTTCTTGCCGCCCAAGCTTTTCGGGTGGATCATTACCCTCACCTGGACCTTGCGCCTTAAAATTGACCTTTTGGCCTACCAACCCGAACGCACGATCAAGCGGGTAGGCATCCCACTTTTGTTGACCCATGGAGATCGCGATCCGGTGGTGGATTACGAGGAGCTCCATCGGCTGGTAGAGGCGGCCCAAGGGCTGGATTTCCGCGTTTTGGACGTTCCTCAGGCGGGGCACAATAACCTCCTCGACTTCGCCGAATATCGCGAAGGTGTGCTCTCTTTCCTGCAGTTAAAGAGCTCGCCTTGAGTCGGCCCGCCGAAATTCGCTATTATTATAGGGTGAGCCACTTTAGGTACGCTTGTCGCTCCAGAGGCCTTGGCCTTTCCGGCGCGATTGCCATGTTCCTGTCCTTGAGTCTGGCACTGATCCTATGCCTGCCAGCCCAGGCCGATTCTGTCTCATCCGAGCAGAGCCCTCCCACGCCTTCAGAAACTAAGATTCAGTTGCGCCTTGCCACCGGTTCCCATGGGGGAACGTTCCTCCCTGTTGGCCATGATATTGCGAACTGGCTCAATGCGAACCAGACGACATTCGAAGTTGTCGTCGACACCACGGCGGGCTCGGTCGACAATTTGTCGCGGCTTATCCAGGGTGAAGCCGATCTTGCCATTGTAGGCTCAAGCCCCTTCCGCAAAGTTCTCGAAGATCAAGGTCGCTTGGCCTTGGCCAGAGGCGCCCAAGGCCTTCTTGTCATGGGATCGCTCTATGACGATGCCGAGCAATTCGTGGTGAAGACCTCCATGGTTCGCGCCAACTCGATGCTCGATCTCAACGGTCTTCTCATGTACCCCGGCCCTCGAAACAGTGGGGGTGAGGTCGATACCCGAACCGTCATGCAAACCTTGGGAGTGGAACCGCGCTACGTTTACCCGGTCGAGCGAACCAAAGGTTATCTGGAAGCGGCCGAGGCTTTAGCCCGGGGCGACTACGATGCCTGCACGTTCTCTGGGGGCGTTCCCATTATTGCGGTCGAAAAACTCTTTGCCGATCACCCGGGAGAGTTTTGTATCTTGCCCTTCACGCGTCATCAACTGTCCAAAGTGAAGCATGCCTCTCTCGACTTTGAACCCGTGACGATTCCCGCCAATTCCTACCCTGGTCTTAAGAACGACCTTCGAAGTGTGGGGGGTCCCAACTTGTTGATCACGCGTGGAGATTTGGATCCGGAGTTACTGCGACTCATCGACGCTACCATTCGAGCCGGAATTCAAGACGAGCGGGAAGGGTTGCGCGAAAAGGAAAGCCACCCTGTGCTTCAGATTCTCACCGAATCCCATTGGGATATTGTTCCCGAGGGTGTTCCCGCCTTGGAGCTCGGTCCGAGGGGTGGAACGGAGCAACCTGCCAGCCGCGGCCGGCAGGCGCCCTAGCTCCTAGAATCAGCCGGTTACTCGAGCCCCGCGAGTCCGGTGAGGAGTTCTTCGTTCGTTTTGTGTCGCTGCATCAGTTTGAGTACACCCAGCATGGCTTTATCCGGTGGATACTGCGCGGCCAGACGTCGCAAGCTATGGAGTCGACCGACCAATTCGTCTGGGTAGAGCTTCTCTTCTTTTCGGGTGCCGCTCTTCGAAATGTCGACACAAGGGAAGATGCGTTTCTCGAACAAGTCTCGAGACAACACAAGCTCGGTGTTACCCGTTCCTTTGAACTCCTGGAAGATAACTTCGTCCATTCTTGATCCCGTATCGACAAGCGCGGTTCCAAGAATGGTGAGGCTGCCTCCGTGTTCAATTTTGCGAGCGGCGCCGAAGATTTGTCGGGGGGCCAGCATGGTGTTGGCATCGAGACCACCACTGAGCGTGCGTCCCGACCCGCCCTGCACCGAGTTGTAAGCACGTGCCAGGCGTGTGATGGAG
This sequence comes from Candidatus Eiseniibacteriota bacterium, assembly GCA_013003415.1. Taxonomy (GTDB): domain Bacteria; phylum Eisenbacteria; class RBG-16-71-46; order JABDJR01; family JABDJR01; genus JABDJR01. The sequence goes on from JABDJR010000448.1 coordinate 2,491, forward strand.
TCGAGAAGGAGCACCACATCTTCGCCCTTGAGCACGGGCTCAACCACCGTGTTCATACACTCTTCGGCGGTTTGAATGTGCTCGCGGGTAGACATGTCGCTGGAAGCCGCAAAAACGGTGGCTTCGGTGCTGCGTCGGAAATGCGTAACTTCTTCCGGGCGCTCATCGACCAACAGCGCGTAGACCTTCACTTCCGGATGATTTGTCATCAGGGAGTTGGCAATTTGGGTCAGAAGCGTTGTCTTACCCGCTTTGGGGGGAGACACGATGAGGGCGCGTTGACCACGACCGATCGGAGAGATGAGGTCCATGACGCGCATGGACATTTCGTTCGGGGTGGTTTCGAGTTGAAAACGCTGGTAGGGATCGATGCTGACTTGTTGCTGTAACAAGCGCAGGATCTCAAGTCCTTTTCTACGAGAGGGGCCACGATCGCGACCACCACCGGAGCGTCCGCGTGGTTTCCGGTTTCCGGAGTTGCGGGCATCGGCGGCGGCAATGCGTGATGCGGTAGCGTCTCGGATGCCTTCCTGGCGTCCTTTGCGTCCGTCTGGACGTCGGCGACCGCGGCTGTTGCCACCCCGATAATCGTCGGATTCGTTTCTGCGGCGCCGGCGTTTGTCACCGCCACCGCCTCCGCCTTGTCGTCCCCCGCCGCCACGGCGGCCTTCGGAGCCTCCACGGCGGTTTCCTTCGGCGCGCTGACCGCGCCCTTCGCCACCGCGGCGATTGCCTCCCGAGCCGGAAGATCGCCCGCCCTGACGGGACCGGGGGGACTTCGATGACTTTTTGGGGGAAGAAGTAGTGCCTTCAGTGTTTTCTGAGGCCGTGGTTTCGAGCTCTTCAGCGGAAGCCTTTTTGGTGCTCCGCTTCTTCGACGTTTTGCGTGTCGAACTGCCCGTGGATTCGGAGGCGGTGCTCCGAGTCCGGCGACGAGTCGGGCGACGACCCGTCTTTTTGACGGTTTCAGCCATGGGTCTGGTGACTCCTAAACCTTTCTATGTTGTAAACAGGAACTCAGAGCGTTCTTGCCTTCGCAAAGGGTATACGTACAAGTCGCCATTAGCTTCTTGTTAGCTTGTTCGCTCTAAGGTTTCAATGATCTTTGGGCCGCGTGACTCCCCAGTGGGAGTGAAGAATGCTTGTTTAAACGTTGGTCATTTGAGTCTCTTAGGACGCGAATGAGCGACGCGGCAATTCCATTAACTTATTTGGCTTTGTCCGAGTGCACTTTAGATTTGTAAGGCTCAACAGGCCGGTGTGCTTGGGGACCAGGGTTCCCTGCTCAAGAATCCGCTGGACTACCCGTACTCGAGAAAAACTGCTCGAGAAAATGACTCGAGAGATACTTCTAAATTCCTTCTGTACCGCATGTCCCATGGGGGCCAAACGCACACGCTCTTGGGTGGCGGGCCACAAAATAAAGCTAAACGATCAGGGTCCTAAATTCAGGAGGCGTGAACGTTTACAATGCTGCATGGGAGTTGGCTCAACAGAGCCGGGCAGGTCTTACGAAGGATTCGTATAACAAAACCCTAGCAGGTCCTTTTTCCCTGTACAACTGAAAATTCGGAAACATTCCCCGGCGAGAATTGACCAGCCGCTCGATTTCGGGCGGCTTAGCCGATTTGGGCAAGCACATCGGCCGCATGGGTGCCCACATTCACATCGCCAAACGCATGGGCGATTTCGCCCCCCGGCTTAATCAGGTAGGAAATGCGACTGGCATTGCCACTCAAACCAGCTTCGGTGGCTCCATAGGCTAAACCCATGGAGCGCTCGGTGTCGCTCAATAGCAAAAACGGAAAGTCAAACTTTTCTGCAAAAGCGCGATTTTCTTCTACCGAGTCGAAACTAACTCCGAAGATGACCGCACCACGATCTTTGTAAGATTGGATTTCGTCCCGAAACCCTTTGCCCTGAACCGTTCAGCCGGGAGTGTCGGCTTTGGGATAAAACCAAAGGACGACCCACTTGTCGGCAAAGTCGGTGAGCCGAACAGTGCTGCCATCGTGAGCTTTAACTTCAAAGCCAGGAGCTTGAACGCCCTGCTCTAGCATGAGTACCTCGTGAGAAAAGGCGAAAGTTATTACAGCCAAGGATTGGAGTGTAAGTTACCGCCACAAACCAAGGCTAGCATAGCTGACGGTTCCGGTTTCGTCATTGGCTTGCTCATAGCGAAGCAATTTTCCTTTTGCCCCTGGAATGACTTGCAGCATGGCAAAAATTGGGGCCAAACCGCAAATGCGACGAGGGTCACCGGAGTCCATGACCGCATTGTAGAAACCGCTGGGGTCCCCTTCGCTCACGAGCTCCAAGGTCTGGCGATCCTTCTTTTCGAGCATCTGGAGATGTTTTGGCTCTAGCGCTTCCGGGTCTCCGAAGCGGGGGCCCACATGGGCGAGATCGGCGGCTGCAATCACGAGTGTCTTCCCCTCACGCTCAATTAACAATTCATGCAGGGCAGACAGGAAAGCCGGAGGCTCCTCGGGGAGACCGTCACGCACGGATCCACAAAGAACCGGAAC
>JABDJR010000260.1 GCA_013003415.1 Candidatus Eiseniibacteriota bacterium
CCCTTTTATCTCTTGGCCAACCTGGCCGTGGGCGGCGCCTTCACCGATGCCTACAACCTTGGCGATCCGGGTAGCGGTGCTCCCGTATCGATGCCCTTTCCCGCGGAAATGTATGTCGACTACATCCGCGTGTATGAGTGGAACGGCCAGGGCGATGTACACGTTGGTCCCCCAACGAATGAAATCGGATCCCTCGGCATTTATACCGACAACACTCCCACCACAAACCAACTTGTCCCTGGAGTGACCGAAGAAATCTACGTCTGGGAAGGCACCCTCACCGACGGCACCGTACCGCCTTTTGAGGGACCCAACGGCATCACCTGGCAAACCACCGGCCTTGGCTGGTTTGGGGCCGGCATCATGGCCTTGCAGCCGGTGAACCTGTTCGACTTTGGGGCGGGCCATCTCAAATTCCGCATCAAAATCCCGGGCAACATCACCTTCAAGATCGGCATCATCGACGCCTGGGGCAATCAGTCTTATGTTTCGTTCCCGGGAAACACAACCACCTACGGGTTGGTTCGCGATGGAAACTGGGGGCAAGCGTGTATCCCCGTCGCCGATATCCGCGGCCAGTTCATTGACCTTCGCATGATGGCCTACACCTTCGTCATTCTCGAAGAGAATGGTGTCGCTTGCGACTTCGGGCTAGATGACATCTACTGGGATTCGGGAATCACCACCGGTGTTGGCGACGATCCTTTTGTAGCGGGCTCCGAACTGGGTCTTCTCTCTTCGCCAAACCCTTTCCGCCAAAGCACCGAAATTCGTTTTGAACTCCCGGAGCCGGAAGCCTACCAAGTCTCCATCTTCGATATTTCGGGGCGGAAGATTGTCAGCTTCCAGGGAGAAGGATTCGCGGGGAACAACTCGGTACGTTGGGACGGGCGAAACCGAAACGGGGAACTGGTCAATGCAGGCGTGTACTATTACCGCCTCGGTGCGGGAAAGTTGAGTTCCACCCAACGCGTCTTGCTCTTGAAGTAGTTCCGCAAAAGTGTTCGATTCTTTCCTTTTAAACCTTCGGAAACGATCTATGAACCAACCAAAGTGCCTAATCTCCATTTTCACCGTCGCTCTCCTGAGCTCTACCCTCTCCTGCGCGGGAGCAAGTGGTCCTGGCGGCCTGAAGACGAGTGAAATCCTTCTGACCTCCGAGCGTGGAGACAGACTCTCCCCCATGGAAAACGTGACGTTTAAGACCGGAACTCCTTCCGGTCCCGTGATTACCGTTTTTCCGGATCGCACAAAACAAACGATTGAAGGGATTGGGTCTTCGTTTACGGAGTCGTCGGCCTTTGTATTGGCCCATCTTGAACCGGCGAAGCGCAAAGAAGTGATGGAGAAGATCTACGGAGAGTCAGGAGCGAACTTCACCCTGACCCGCACTCACATTGGATCCTGCGACTTTTCCGTTGAGGGCAAGTATTCCTACGCGAGCACCCCCGGTGACAAAGAACTGAAAGACTTTTCCATTGCCCCCGATCTGGAAGGGTTTGATCCTGCGAAATACCCCGGCATCAAAGATGCTTCCTACGACTTGCTCCCGATGATCCAGGAAGCGCTGTCTATCAAGAACGCGCAGCGCGATAAAGATCTGAAGATCATCGCTTCTGCCTGGACGGCCCCCGATTGGATGAAGGACATTGAGACCTGGTACATCCCCGGTTCCGAGGAGAACAACTGGCAGGGCGATGCAGGGAGGCTGAAGCCTGAATATGTTGCCACCTACGCCGACTACACCCTCAAGTATCTCGACGCTTACGCTGAGGCGGGAGTGGATCTTTGGGGTCTAACCCCGGTGAATGAGCCCCATGGGAACGGAGGCCACTGGGAAAGCATGCATTTCACGCCCGAGTCTCAGCTCGAGTTCGTGAACGAGCACTTGGGACCACGTCTCCAGAACAGCCAGCACGCCGATGATCGGCTCCTGGTGTTTGACCAGAACCGTGACGGACTAGAAGAATGGACCGATGTCATCTTCGGCGATCCGAAATCGGCTGACTACGTATTCGGCGTCGCGGTTCACTGGTACGCAAGCACGTTCAAGGTCTACGAGGACACTTTCGATCGCGTTAAAGAAAAGTTTCCGGACTACGCCATCATTCATACAGAAGGTTGTATCGACAACCTAGGCAACCCGGCAGGTGGCGGGATCGAAGACCCGGAGGGATATCAGGAAACGGGTTGGTTCAAAAATGACGCCTTCTGGTGGAACCAAACCGCAACCGACTGGGCGTACTCCGCAAGTTGGGCAGGCCCAGGTGTTGCCGATCACCCCATGTACACTCCCGTCCACCGGTACGCGCGCAACATCATTGTGAGTTTGGATCACTGGGTGGCCGGATGGGTGGATTGGAACATCGTGTTGGATGCCCAGGGCGGGCCAAATCACGCCAATAACTTTTGCGGCGCCCCCATCATGATCGACACCGAGAACCAAGACATTTACTACACCCCGATTTACGATGTGCTGGCACAGTTTAGCCGGACCATTCGACCGGGTGACAAAGCAGTGCAAACCCAACAGGAACTCGCAGGGCTTGACCCCGATGCTTTGCACGCTTGCGCCACGATTAACGATGCCGGCCTGCTGGCGGTTCAACTGCTGAACACCACGCAGGAAGCCATTGAGTACAACCTGCAGATTGCGGATGGTTACGCCACCATCACCCTGCCTCCGAATTCGGTTCAGACGGTCCGAGTTCAACTCTAATCGCAAACTCCGCGACACGCGCCCAAGCAACAATTCTGCAACAGCTGCCCGTTGATTCCTAGGGCGTGGTGATTCTCATCGAAACGATGTCATCGGTAGCAAGATGGCCGTCGTCGGCGTTGTAGTACCAGGCTCGTTCTTTGGGCAAACGAAGACCTGAAGCCTCGTCACGAATCTCACCAGAGAAAGCAATGTACTCACCATCGTTCTTGGGCTCGTCGTGGAAGAATCGATATCCGACAAGAGCGTAGGTTTTCATGTCGAAGAAAAAGTCCCAGATATCCTCCCCCACCTCGGCTTCGTAGGTAACCCGCACGGCCCACGTTTCCTTGCCGTTGAAGGTCATCGATTTCGCTTCCGGGCTAATCTTCGCGCCTGGGTCGTTTAGCTTTTGAGGCATGACATAGAGGTACTCAAAATAGTCTCGGTACAGTGCCGGCTCCGCGATGCGCAGTCGTTCCTTGTCTTCGTCCGAAATATCTGTTTTGCCGTTCACAGAAACCTTCCCTATCCCGAGCTTCACGCTGTAGTCAATGAGATCTTTCCCGGTATCCTTCACGTAGCGAAAGGTCTCTTGGGCCGGTGATAACCACAGTCTCACCGTAGAGTCCGTTACCCCTCGCTTCTTCGCGAACTCAGGTGAGTAAATCGTTTTCACGTCCAGCTCCACCTGCCCCTGGCCCCAAACTCCCTGAGGATCGTGGTAGGCGATGGATTTCTCAATGATCTCCGCGGGAGTTGGCTCGGCAAAAGTCATTTGGACGGCTGAACCTGATAGCAAAGCGGACGTAGATAGCAAGACGGAAGCGAGAGCCAAACGTTTCATAGGATATCCCTTGTTGACGAACCCAAATAAATTAGACACGGACCTACGAGGTCTTTGCCGGCAACACAATCTCTAGAAACTCAAACTCTTCCGAGCACCCACCCAGAGCAAACGATGAGCACCCGGGCACTACAAACGAATCTCCGGCGCTCACTAAGTGCGGTGGGCTATCCTCCTCGCGCAATTCGGCCTCGCCCTGTAG
>JABDJR010000278.1 GCA_013003415.1 Candidatus Eiseniibacteriota bacterium
GTGGTCGACATCGTTCACCAGTGCTTACGCAAAGACCCAGCCGAGCGCTTTGCCAGCGCCCAAGATCTACGCAACGCGCTCCTTGCCTACAAAGCTTCTTTCGATACTTCCGCAACGACCACGGTAACCCCGGAGAGTGAAACCCCCAACAATCTTCCTTTGGAGCTTACGAGTTTCGTCGGGCGTGAAACCGAATTGGATCGACTTGCGCGCCTCCTTGAGGAAAACCGTCTGGTTACGATTACGGGCACCGGTGGAGGCGGGAAAACGCGGCTGGGCTTGGAGCTTGCCGGGCGTCACCTGCAAGACTACCGGGATGGCGTCTACTTAATTGAGCTTGCGGCGGTCACCGAGGGCGACCAACTTGCTGAGACCATGGCGCGAACCATGAATGTGCGCCAAGAAACAGGAACCTCGATCGAGGCGAGCCTCGTGAGGTCACTGGGCTCCAAAAGCATGCTGCTCATCATTGACAACTGCGAGCACATCCTCGAAAACGTCGCCCCCCTGATTACAAAACTGCTGAAATCTTGCCCGAACCTCAAGGTCCTCGCAACCAGTCGCGAGCGCCTGGATGTCCCCGGGGAAACGGCCTGGCCGATTCCTTCGCTTCGAGTGCCCGCTCCCGAGGATGTGCTTTCGGTCGCCACCGCAGCCTCGAACGAAGCGGTTCGCTTGTTTGCCGAGCGAGCATCCTCGGCTTCCACGGGTTTTTCTTTGACCGATTCCAACCTCGAAGATGTGGTTCAGATTTGCCATCGACTAGATGGCATTCCTTTAGCTATCGAGCTCGCCGCAGCGCGCGTGCGTCTGCTCGATCTAAAAGAGATCCTCAAACGTTTGGAAGATCGTTTTCGCCTTTTGCGCGGCGGTAGCCGGACTTCTCTTCCCCGGCAGCAGACACTCAAAGCCACGGTGGCTTGGAGCGTCGACTTGCTCACCGAGGAAGAGCGCATTCTGTTCTCACGGTTAAGTATTTTTTCTGGTGGTTTCACGCTGGGTTCGGCGGAAGCCATTCTGAGTGATGATGTGGTCGACGAGTTCGACATTCTTGATCACCTTTCCCGTCTTGCAGACAAGTCCCTGGTATCTGTCACTGATTCGGGAGCGCGCTACCATTTGTTGGAGATGTTGCGGGAGTACGGAGCAGAGGAGCTTCAAACTCGCGGCGAAACGGAAACGTTTCTGAAGCGCCATGCGGAATACTTCTTGGCCTTGGCGGAAGAGGCCGAACCCGAGCTCACTGGCGCGCATCAAGGAGCCTGGTTGGAACGCTTAGCTCGCGAATATCCGAACATCGACCAGGCGGGAGCCACGCTTGTTTCTCTGGGGATGGCAGGAGAGAGTTTGCGGCTCGGCGCGGCCCTCTGGCGTTTTCTTTTTGTTCGCGGCTACCTTGAGGAAGGCCGTCAACTTCTGGAATCGATCCTTGCGGTGGAAACCTCCGGTTTGGAGAAGGCTGCTCAGCTAGCACGCGCCAAAGCCCTTCGCGGTTTAGGAACCCTTGCCAACGACCAAGGGGACTACCCCATTGCCCGTGAACGTTTCTTGCAGTGTTTGGATATCTATCGCTCCTTGGATCACCACGCGGGCATCGCCCAGGTTTCCAACAGCTTGGGCATTGCGGCCCGCGATCAAGGGGAGTACGAAGACGCGCGGCGTTTGCTTGCCGACGCCATGAAGGCGCACCAAGAGGCGGGCAATAAAGCCGGAGAGTCGGCGTCTATCCATGGCTTAGGAATTGTGGCCCACCGGGTTGGGGATCTTGAAGAAGCCCGTGAACGTTTTGACGCCGGCCTCAAGATCCGTCGCCAGTTGGAGGATCGTCGAGGCATTGCCGCGCTTCTAGCGCACTTGGGAAGCGTTGAATTGGACCTGGGAAACTTGGAACAAGCAGAAGCGCTTTTGAATCAAGGTCTCGACATGTTTCGCGAACTCGGCAACAAGCGCGGTATTCTGTGGGCTCTCATGCAACTCGGAGGCGTGGCCTTGGCTCAGGGGAATATTGGCGAGTCTCGCCGCCATCATCGGGAAAGCTTGTTTCTTTCTCGCAGCCTCGGGGACAAACATCATGTTGCCCGGTCTTTGGAGTGCTTCGCCAGTCTCAACCTCGCCGAAGGCAAGCC
>JABDJR010000322.1 GCA_013003415.1 Candidatus Eiseniibacteriota bacterium
GACTTGGGATGGGGAAACCGCACCGTGGCAGCTCAGTACAACAGTTTAGTCGGCGAGAACACCTTGGCGTCGGCGCAGTTTTCCTACAGTGAATACCAAAGTCTCACCGAAGCTGAGATCTTCTCCACGCCGTTTCAGGTCGACAACCGCCTCGAGGAAATATCCGTAAAAGCCGATCTCACGGCAAAACTTGGGGACTCACACACACTCAAGGGTGGGCTTCAGGCGTCGCGCTACAAGTTCACCTACTTTCAGGAGTTCGATGACGATGCCAGTCTCGACTTTGAATCGAAGCCTACCGATGTCACCGCCTATGCTGAAGATGAGTGGCGTTACGAAAACTCCACCATTACAAGGCTGGGTCTTCGCACGCGATACTTCAGTGAAGGGGATCGTATTCTGGTGGAGCCCCGCCTGTCGGTGAATCGGCGCCTGACCGACCGGCTTCGCTTGAAGGTTGGAGCGGGCATCTACTACCAATACTTGCAGCTGGTGGCCACCGAGGGGTTCGCCGCCGGAGACTTCTACTTTCCCGTCGACGAAACGGCCGAGCCCGGGCGCTCCATTCAAGCCGTGAGTGGGCTCACCTACGATTTCAACGACCAGTATCAGGTGTCGGGAGAGGTCTACTACACCGATCTAGCCAGGCTCCTGATTTTCGACAACAACGCCACCTTCGAGCAAGAAGACATCAACACCGACACTCTCTTCCTCACCAAGGGCGAAGGGTATGCAACCGGGCTGGAGTTGTTCGCCCAAAAACGTACGGGTCGCTTGCGAGGTTGGGTGGGTTATACCCTGGGCTGGACGCGACGCACGTTTGACGAACTGAACGACGGCAAGACCTTTCCCCCGAAATACGACCGCCGCCACGACATCAACGTGGTTGCCAGTTACGAATCCGGACCTTGGACCTACGGAGCCTCCTTTGTGTACGGGACCGGTCAGGCCTTCACTCCCGCAGCAGCTAAATACCAGCTTCGCGATCCCATCCTAGGCGACGACAATGAGGGGGGGTTTGTCCTTCCCGCCGACCGAAACAGCGCGCGGCTTCTGCCGTATCATCGCCTGGATGTCAGCGTGCGGAAGAAGTTTGGTTTGTTCGGCTCTCAGGCCGAGTGGTTTATTCAGGTCTTCAACCTTTACAGCCGACGGAATGAATGGTTCGTGCAGTTTGATTCAAGCGATCCCACCAACGAACCCGAAATCGTGCGTCAGCTTCCCGTCATTCCTACGATCGGAGTGAACTTTGCTTTCTAAACTGAAATCCACTTCCAAGCTACGTTACATGGCAATTCTCGCAATGAGTCTGTTACCCGCCCTGGTTTCTTGCTCTGCGGAACGGGACCCGTCGGAACTTCTGGCGCCCCAGGGTGAGCCCGTCATTGTGGTCGATGCCACGCTTCTTGTGGGAAAGCAACTGCCACCGGTATATGTCACGCGTTCTCTCGACCCTGGCGAGCCCTTTAGCGCTTCGGCCGCCGCGGTTACCGATGCGGTGGTAACGATCATGAGCGCTTCGGGAGCTACGTTTGAGTACGTGGCCAGCACCACCGATCCTGGCAAGTACACGCCGGTATTGGCTGGAACCACCGTCCAAGAAGAAACCGAATATCGCTTGGAAGTTGTGGTGGGCGACAAGACCGTACGTGCCGTGACCACAACCCCACCTGTCTTTGTTGTCGATCAATGGCTTTGGCTCGACGATACCGCCACCACCGTTTTGGGCCAGCTCAAAACTTTTGAGGAAATCGGCAACGAGGTTTACAACGTCCCCGAGAACCGCTTCACCCATTCCATCGGAACCCTCGAAGCTTGGTTCGAGTCTCTTGAAGGGGTGCCTGGTTACCAAGTCGGTGTATTTAGCCTCGATCTCGACTCCGACTTTGCGGTTGACGTCAGTTTCCTCGATGAGGAAGACCAGCAGGAAATCAAAGAAGAGGAGCGCAACGGCACCTCGCCGCCGTTGCTCGGGGAAGACGGAAAACTCCGCCTGCCTTGGTTTGCTCTCTTGTTTGAAGGGCGCTACCGCTTAGAGATTTACGCGCTCGACAACAACTGGTTTGACCTGGTGCGTTCGGTACCTGAACTTGGAGGCACCAACGACGGGTTTGGAGGCAACGCGGGAGACGATTTTGAATCTCCCTTGTTTCATGTCGAGGGCGGTATTGGCCTCTTTGGGTCGGCAGCCGTGCATTCCATGGGGCTGGTGATTGACGCCCCAGAAGATTTGGACAACGAGTAGCGGTTATCCGATCAGGTCTTCTAAGGCCCCAGTCAGTTCCGCATGTTGAAACACAAACCCCTCATCCAAACTGGCTTGGGGGAGGACTCGCTGGCTCTGCATCACCACATTGGCCATTTCCCCGAGCAAGAGCTTCAAGGCGAACTCGGGTACCGGCAGCACGGTGGGGCGATGCAAAACGCGTCCCATCGTCTTCGTGAACTCCTGGTTTGTCACTGGAGTTGGTGCGGTGAGGTTCATCGGCCCCTGGAGCTTGTCGTTATCCAAGGCGAAAACCACCTGACGGACCCAATCGTCTACGTGAATCCAGGGCATCCACTGTTTGCCGTCTCCAAGACGCCCGCCGAGTCCCAGTTTGAACGGCAAAAGCATTTTGTCGAGGGCTCCCGCGCCCTGACCCAAAACCACTCCGGTGCGCAGCAGCGCCACCCGCGTGTCTTTGCTGAGGGCTTCGGTTTCCGCCTCCCACTGCTTTGAGACCTCCGCTAAGAACCCTTCTCCGACCGCCGAGGCCTCAGTGAGAATCTCGTCGCCTCGATCCCCGTAAAAACCAACTGCGGATCCGGAAAGTAAAACTTTGGGGGGTGTGGGGCAGGCTTTCCAACCTTCCACGAGATGGCGGGTGCCGAGCACGCGGCTCTCTTCAATCCGGCGCTTGCGCTCCGCACTCCAGCGTCCCCCGGCTACCGGTTCACCCGCAAGGTGAACCACGGCGTCGAGAGTCTCAAGCACGGCCGCCCCTAAGGGCTCCTTCACCGGGTCCCAAACGGCGACTCGGTACCCTGAGATCTGACGTTGGCGACGAGAAAACAGAGTGACCTCGTCTCCTCGGTCGAGAAGGCTCTGCCCCAGGGCGCGCCCTAAAAAGCCTGTACCGCCGGTAATTCCTGTTCGCAAAATGTCACCTCGTGATTCTGTTGACTGAACGGGTACAATAGGGGGCTTCTACGGTTGTCTCAAGTTCCGTTTTCGGAGGTCTGAATGCGTCGAGTTCTTGTCCTGGTTGTTCTCTCTCTCATGGTATTTGGATGCAGCAAAAAGGAGGATCATGGCGGCCACGGTCATAGCCACGATTTCCCGGCATTGTACCCGGCTCTTGAAAGAGGCAAATACGGTTTTGTGAACAAAGAAGGAAAGATGATCATTCCTCCAAAGTTTGAGCTGGTGGAAGGATTCACCGAAGGCTGCTCGAGAGTTCGCCTGAGGGGGCTTTGGGGTTTTGTCGATCACACCGGGCGCCAGTTTGTTGAGTGCAAATTCGACAACGTGCAGCGGTTTGGCGATGGTCTCGGCCCGGTTCAGAGCGGTGGAGGTTGGGGATTTGTCGACCGCGAGGGCAATCTTGTGATCGACCTTAAGTACGGTTACACAGCCGGTTTTTCCGAGGGGCTTGCTTCGGTTCAGGTGGGATCCAAGTTCGGTTACATCAACAAAGAGAACGAAATGGTGATCGAACCCGCCTACTCAAATCCCGGGAAGTTCATTGAAGGTTTTGCTCGTGTCACCATCGACAAGAAGACCTGGGCCTACTTGGCCAAAGACGGCACGATCCTCGGCGACACCTGGTACGAGCGTGTAGAGCCCTTTTCGCAAGGTTTGGGACAAGTCCAAATCGATGGCAAGTGGGGTTTCATCGACACCAAGGGCAACATCGTCATTGAGCCGATCTACTCCATTACCTACCCCTTCTCCTACGATCGCGCGGTGGTCGGCCATCCCGCTGAGGGACAATGGATGGTCATCGACCGCAAAGGGAACGTCATTGTCGAGCCCGGTTACCAGTTCATCCGGCCTTTTCAGGATGGTCTCTCTGCCTTCAGCAAAGGAGGGAGTTGGGGCGTGATGGATGTCGACGGCAAGATCGTTCTCGAACCAACACCCGGTCGCGTGCTGCAGAATTTCTCCGAAGGTTTGGCTCCCTTTCGCCGGGAAGGCAAGTGGGGTTTTATTGATCGCAAAGGCAAGGTTGTGATCGAACCGACCTTCGACGAGGTGCACGAGTTTCATGACGGAATTGCCATGGTGCGCATCGAACGCGGTCGGGGCTACATCAATAAGAGTGGGGTCTACATTCTCGATCCCACGCGTTAGGAGTTGACTACTCATATC
>JABDJR010000457.1 GCA_013003415.1 Candidatus Eiseniibacteriota bacterium
GGAGTAAGGACTCTGTCCGATGCAAGTTGACGTTCGAGCAGAATCTGCGCGGCGTCGACAGCGATGTCCTGAAACTCCGATTCAATCGACCATGCATGTTCCAGCACGAGGCGAGCCTTCTCGGGAACCGTTAGCACCGGACTTCCAAGCTCTGCGATTTCTTGAGGCGGCAAGGTAGGGAGTTTCCAGCCTTCGCCGGCGTCATAGCCCCAGAATCCATTCTGGGCCTGGAACGCCGGGAACTTGGATCGGTCAAAACCTTGCCGACCGAGCGCGACTGCAATCCGTTCTTCCTCGACCCCGGCTTGCACAGTGAGTTGCTTGGTCACGGAGGGAAAACTTTCGGCGTTGAGAGGTTCCACAATCCAACGTCGCGATTTCGACTCACCGCTCTGAAGGGTCATCGACCCGGTGACGGTTTCCCGGAGAAAGACATCGGTGAGGGGCGCAAGCTGGACCTGGGGTACAAAGGTCACCGGAGCTTCATCGAGATTCTCCCAAGTCACCTCGATTTCTTGCGAAAGAAATCCGACGCCAAGGTTCTCTTGCGGAGGTTGTAGAGAAACCCCTTTAAGGAGCCTCGCCGTCGTGTAGGCAAGACTCACGGAACCGTTTCCCAGCTGGAGCGATAGTCCGCTCGGTTCCCCGGTGGGAAGTTTCAACGAGGGGCCCGAGACATCGTTGAGGGTGACCGAGGCGCCTAACGGAAACGCCCCTCTTAGCTCGACCCTTGGCCGGAAGGGGTCCCGGTTGTCCCCCTGGGTTTGATCGATGGCATAGACCAGCGTACCGGGAAAGGGAACCGCAAGTTGGTCGCTCCCATCTCTCTGCTCCAGGACAAACGCATAGGGCCCGTCGCTCTCCCCGGATGGAAAAACTTGAATCGTGGGATGGTCGGCGAAATCCAAATCTCCGAGCCTCAAAACAGACGGCTCAATCCCTAGCTGCATCAGACTCGGAGCGGAAAGCCCAGCCGGTCCATCGGGGAGGTTCGCCCCGGTCGCCATCAAAGCCCACGCACCCACACCATCGCCTGGGAAAAAGGGGTTGTTGATGTAGAGATCGATGAGCCCTAGAAGATGACCCACCTCATGCGCCCAGGGGCCGAGCCCGTCCGTGGTGGCCGCAATGGCGTAGCGGTAGATTTTGGTGTCGCCACGAACCTGGGGAGCCGACAGAGTAAAGCTGTGGCTTGCCATCACATCTCGATCGGTGGAGGTGGTTCCCTCCAAACGCGAGGGTCCCGAATGCAGGAGAAGGATTCCGTCTGCGAATCCGTCGCCCGTGTTGTCGAAGTCTCGAAAATCAACGCCGCCCACCAGCTTTTGAGTCACCTCTTCCACCAGGAAGGCCGCGTTGTTGGGATAGGCCTCGGGGTCGGTGCCAAAACCGAAATTGCCCTCCCCCTGGGAGGTATAAAAGGTTCGCTCTTGTTCTGCCACAACTTGAGGGGCCAGCGTAACCTGAATCTGGAGTTTGTTTCGCGTGGCACGCGAATAGAAACCTCTAAGCCCCGTTGCATTCGTGCTTTGAAGAGTATCTCGAATCGCCGACTCGCTACCCCCGCCCAAAATGCGGTCTTCGGGGAAGCGCACGGGAATGACCAGCAGGTTGTAGGACCCTTCCCCTTCAGCTGGAACTTGAAAGCGTTTGAGGATCGGCTCGGGCTCTGCATGTAGGTTGCCGTGAACCGCAAGGACCATGGAGGCGGCAAGCAAAAACGGAAGGATTCCGAGGCGACCTAGGGAACGAGAGCCGAAGGAACGGGAAATGTGGGCCCTATTCCCATTCAATGGTGGCTGGCGGTTTTGAAGTAACGTCATAGACGACCCTGTTGACCCCCGGCAGCTCGTTGATGATTCGATTTGAAATCTTGCCCAGAACCTCGGACGGCATAGGAAACCAGTCCGCCGTCATCCCGTCGACGCTGTTGACGGCGCGGAGACCGACCACCTGAGCATAGCTTCGCTGATCCCCCATCACCCCTACCGAATACACGGGCAATAGCACGGCAAAAGCCTGCCAGATCGCATCGTATAAGTCGGCTCGACGAAGCTCCTCTAAGTATATGCGATCTGCCTCGCGGAGGAGGTCTGCAGATTCGCGTGTCACCGGCCCCAGGATTCGGATGGCCAAGCCAGGACCTGGGAAAGGGTGCCGACCCACCACGTGCTTGGGGAGCTTGAGCTGTAGTCCGAGCTCACGGACCTCGTCCTTGAACAACTCACGGACCGGCTCAACCAACTCAAGATCCATGTGCTCCGGCAGTCCTCCAACGTTGTGGTGCGACTTGATGGTGACACTGGGTCCGGCGACGGAGACACTCTCGATCACATCGGGGTACAACGTCCCCTGGGCGAGAAAACGTGCGCCCGGGATCTTCTTGGCTTCGTCCTCGAAGACCCGGATGAACTCCTCGCCAATGATCTTCCGCTTCTTCTCAGGATCTTCGACCCCGGCAAGTTTGCCCAAGAATCGATCTGAGGCGTCGACCGCATGAATGCGAAGACCAACCTCTTCCCCAAGAACGCGAAGCACCTCGTTCACCTCGCCGCTTCGCAACAGACCGTGGTCGACAAAAACGCAGTGAAGCCGTTCTCCAACCGCCTTGTGAAGCAAAGCCGCGACCACCGCGGAGTCGACTCCACCACTGAGACCGCAAATCACCTGACCGTCACTCCCAACCTGCTCCTGAATCCGCGCAATGGCTTGCGCTTCGAAATCGCCCAGATCCCAATCGTTTTTTGCTTTGCAGATACCGAACACAAAGTTCTTCAGAATCTTTTTTCCCTCGGTGGTGTGAACAACCTCGGGATGAAACTGGATACCAAAGCATTGGCGTTCCGGATGACCGATGGCGGCCACAATTCCATCGTCGCTCTTGGCATGCACTTCGAATCCGGTGGGAAGCGTGGCCACGGAATCACCGTGGCTCATCCACACTTGAGAAACAGGGCTGACTTCGGTGAGAAGGGCACTGTTCCCGGAGTTCTGTAGCTCGGCTCGGCCGTACTCCCCCTGACCACCCGCG
>JABDJR010000378.1 GCA_013003415.1 Candidatus Eiseniibacteriota bacterium
GAAATGGATACCTGGTTATTGGCTGCGATTTCACGAAGAGCGTCGATCAAAGGATCGGCCTGGGCATGAGACGTGAAAAGGAACAGAAGCGCTGCACCTAACCACACAATCCTCATGCACCACGCTCGCTGGGGGTGGGCTCCTGGCTAGGCGCGCTAGGTTCGGAACTCGGCGCAGCGGACGTCTTTGGAGGATCTTCCAGAGCCTGCGCCGAGGGAAGCCCGGACAGAATACTCGCCCGGGTCTTCGCTCTAAGCTCACCAAGTTCTTTACGACTTTTTCCTTCAACTTCAATCACGGGATGAATCGTGACAACCACTTTACCGGGAGCGATGAGAAAGCTTCCCTTCTTGAGCAGGTGCTGCGTTCCTTCTATCGAAACAGGACGAATCTTCAGGCCCGTGTCGAGGGCGAGATGAAATCCACCCTTCTTGAGCGGAAGCAGTTTCTCCGTGGAAGCCCGGGTCCCTTCTGCGAACACCATGAGGTTTCTGCCCTTACCAAAGACGGTGGCCATTTTTTGGAGGGCAGTGATAGCGGATTGGCGATCTTTGCGATCGATTAGAACGTGTTCCGAGCGCAGCAGCGCCCAACCAAAAATTGGAATCCGACCAAGTTCCCGTTTGGCCACAAATCGGATTCGCGGAACATTCGCCGTGAGAACGGGAATGTCGAGTAGGCTACGATGGTTCGACATCACGATCGCGGTTTCATCTTCCGCGATTTCGTCTGCACCATGTACCTCAACTCTCACCCCAATCAGGGGCAGCAGTACCTTCCCGTGAAACCGTTGGCAAAAGTCCATCCAGGGAACAGGTCGGTAGAAGATGGCAACGAAGACGTACATCCCCGCCACAAACAAAGTCCAGAATGCAGCGAAGGGAGTGGCCCAGATCGAGAAGATGAGGCGGAAGAGGAAATTCATTGAGCTAACTCTACAAGCCCACGCCGGTGCCGCCAATGCCGCAAAGTAGGGCAAAGAAGAAAGGTGGCCCGAAACTCCGGGAGACTCCCGGCTCAGATTCGCAGGTGGCCGAGGCAAAAGCGCGTGGTCACCACAAAAAAGGGGCGACCCCGTAGGATCGCCCCAATCGAATTCGAGATCTGAGCTTTAGGGAAGCTCTTTGATCCCTTCAGCCACTTCGCCGGCCGAGGTCCGGAGCATGTCCAGTTCGGCATCCGACAGCGGAAGCTCCACAATCTTCTCTACCCCGTTCGCGCCAAGAATAATGGGCACGCCAACGTAGACATCTCTGATGCCGTATTGACCGGTGCAGAAGGCGGCTGCGGGTAGCATACGCTTGTTGTCCAAAAGAATGGCTTCGGCCATTTGTGCCGCACTTGCCGCCGGTGCGTAAAAAGCACTGGTTCCCATGAGCTTCACGATCTCACCGCCACCTACCGCAGTCCGCTTCACTAAGCGATCGATCGTTTCCGCGTCGAGCAGATCGGTGATGGGTACCCCGCTCACGGTTGCGTAGCGGGGCAGGGGCACCATGGAGTCGCCGTGCCCGCCGAGAACCATCGCCTGAACATCGGTTGCGGCAACGCCAAGTTCATCGGCAATGAAACAACGGAAACGAGTGGCATCGAGGACACCGGCCATGCCCATAACGCGTTTCGGATCGAAGCCCGTCTCTTTCATCATGTGATAGGTCATCATGTCGAGGGGGTTGGAGACCACCACCACGTAAGCATTCGGTGCGTACTTCTTAATGTTTCCGGCCACCGAACTTACAATTTCGGCGTTTTTCAAGAGTAGATCGGTGCGGCTCATGCCGGGCTTCCGAGGAAAACCAGCGGTGACCACCACCACGTCTGAGTCTGTGATGTCGCTGTAATCGTTGGTTCCGATGATTGAGCTGTCGTAACCGCGAACAGAACGAGCCTCAGCTAAATCGAGTGCTTTCCCTTGAGGAACACCCTCGGCAATATCAACCATGACGACGTCGCAAATGCCCCGCTCGGCCAAATAAAGACCGGCGCTGGCACCAACGTTACCTCCGCCACCAACAACACTTACTTTTCTCATAATGTCCCTCGTAAATTTAAATTGGGAATGAACGAATAAATCAAACAAGAAAAAGACCATACTCCGGTGAAGAGTATGGTCTAAAGATTAAGCCTTTAACTCGGCTTAGGCGACATCTACTTTCTCGACCGAGACCTGCTTTTTGTCTTTGCCTAATCGATGAAAGAGAACACGCCCGGTGACCAAGGCGAAAAGCGTATCGTCTTTTCCCTTACCCACGTTTTGTCCGGGATGAATCTTGGTCCCCCGCTGGCGGACGATAATGGTCCCCGCGTGGATGACTTGCCCACCGGCTGACTTTACGCCCAGCCTTTGTCCGTGAGAGTCGCGACCGTTTCGACTCGATCCAACACCTTTTTTATGAGCCATTGCTGTCTCCTGTCCCTGACCTAGCCCGAAATGGACCCGATCTTCAATTCGGTAAAATGCTGACGATGTCCCCAAGTGCGTCGATAGTCCTTACGACGCATGAAGCGACCCGCTCTAAGCTTTGAGCTACGCCCGTGGCTTACGATTTCGGCCGAGACGGTGGCACCTTCGACGGTTGGGGATCCAACACGCACTTTGCCGCCATCGTTGACCATAAGAACTTGATCTAAGGTGACGGATGAACCTTCACCGTGCTCAAGCCGGGGAACTTGCACCGTTTCACCGGGGGCAACTTTGTACTGAAATCCTGCAACCTCAACTACTGCATACATTTCCAAAACTCCTTGCCCGACGCCAGGTCGGGAATGCCAAAACAGGCAAGAAGATTAGCACTTCGCCAACGCAAGGTCAAACCCCGAATTGGCGTACTGCTTCGCCTCTTGCCGCACCCCCTTTAGGGGCGGAATCGGTCCGTCACATCCTCATTGGTGCGCGGGAAAATCACTTTGATATGGCTCCGACGCAAGCGGGGATCGTCGCGCACGTCGAGCTGAAACTTGAACATCTTCTCGAGGCTTGCCAGGCGCTCGGAGTTCTCGGCAAAGAGATGGTGGGCCATCTCTGGGGAGACTCTCAGCTCAACCAGATCTTCCTGGGTGTTCACGCCAATCCGAGTCAACAGGCGTTCCACTTTGAGAGCCACCGATTGGAGACTCATGACCTTGCCCACCCCACCACAGACATTGCAATCGTCCGAGAGGTAGCTAAGCAGACTGGGGCGCTCTCTTTGGCGCGTCATCTCGACCAAGCCAAGATCGGAGACGGCGAAGGTCTTGGTGCGGCTTCGATCACGCTTCAGATGTTTCCGAAGCTCCTCAAGAACCGCCTTTTTATTGCCTTCACTCTCCATGTCAATAAAGTCGATCACGATAATGCCGCCGAGATCGCGCAGGCGAAGCTGGCGGCTGATTTCACGGGCGGCCTCGATATTGGTCTTAAGAATCGTCTCTTCCTGATTCTTCTTACCCACAAAGCGGCCCGTATTAATGTCGATGGCGACCAAAGCTTCCGCCTGATCGATGATGATGTACCCACCCCGCTTCAACCAGACCTTGCGCTCAAACAGCTTTTCAATGTCGGACTCAATGCGGAAGGCATCAAAAATAGGGAGCTTCCCGTCGTAGTGACGGACCCGTTTGATCAGCTCGGGAGAGACGTTCTTTAGGTACTCCTGGATCTCGTGAAAAACCTCGTTCCCATCGACCACCACCTCGTTCACATCTTCGGTGAGGAGGTCTCGGATGAGACCCGTAGCCAGAGACATTTCTCGATGGACCAGAGCCGGGCTTGGCGCGGAAACCGAGCGCCGCTCGATCTTCTTCCACATCTTCACCAGATAATTGACGTCTTCTTTGAAGTCTTTCTTGGTCTTGCCTTCCCCGGCGGTCCGAACGATGAGACCGGCGCCCTTAGGCTTAATCTCACGAAGGATCTTCTTGAGACGAAGGCGTTCATCTCGCCCCGGGATCTTGCGGGAAACACCCACATGGTCCAGACCGGGCATGAACACCACGTATCGTCCGGGGAGGGAAACCTGTTGGGTTACCCGAGGGCCCTTGGTGGAAATCGGTTCTTTGGTGATTTGGATCGTGACTTCCTGACCCTTGGTCAGGTGTTCTTCGATCTTGGGAGTTGCCTCCCGGCGCGGACGCCGACGAGGACCCCCTCGCCCCCCGCGACCTCGGCCGCCTCCGCCACTATTGCCATTCTGGGGCGCGTCGTCATCGTCGAAGTCGATGTCTTCGCGCAGGCTGGCGGCTAAATCAGAAGCATGTAAAAACGCGGTTTTGGCTAAACCGATATCGACAAAGGCGGCCTGCATTCCGGGAAGAACCGCGTTGATTTTGCCTTTGTAAATGTCGCCAATAATGCGTCGTTCTTCGGGACGCTCGGCGAGAAGCTCGACGAGCTGTTTGTCTTCAAGAATAGCCACCCGCGTTTCCTTGGGGTCGCTATTGATGATGATCTCCTTGTGCATAAAACCCTCATGATGCCAGGCCTCCTCGGACGGGTTGGCGCCACCACGCAAAGCCTGCTTGCACGACCCGCATGGGATCGAGCAGCTCTCGCTTGCCTGGTATATATAGTCCGGAGCGGTGCACACGTAACATGCGCCCGTCAAAGTTCCACCAATCACAAAGAGCCGCCGTCAGGTGTTCGGGGCGCGCGCTATCGGAGCGATTGAGGGTTTGCCGGTAACTGAGTACCGGGCGTCCACCGTCATCACGTACGACTTCGACTCTTATGAGAGAAGGTTTGGCATTGAATTCAATAACTTGATCCTTGCGGACCTTAGTAACCATAAAGGTGTCCTGTTTGCGAACCTCGGACACCCGCTTTTCTAGCTGTTCCATTAAGGAATCAAACGAAATGTCCCCCAGCGGGCCCTGGATGAGCGCGTCGGGGAACCAAACATGGTAGTCAGCCACCTCTACAGAGCTTCCGAGAGACCGCGCTTCGTTTCGTATGGGGGTTGCCCCTACGATATCGATGCCCTCGGGAAGGGTCTGGTTCAGTGCTGACACAAACGATTCGGGAACTTCGCGTCCAAATTGGACATCAACGTACTCGGCTCCACTCGTCATTCCCAAGGCAAGTGGAGGCCCGTAGGCAACTTTGGGTCTGGGATTCTTACCCTGCGACGACGCCACAGGTAATTGGCTGCGTCGAAACGCTCGCTCGAGGGTCCGACCCACTTCAAGGTGCGATGTAAACCGCATGGGTTCGGACTTCGAGAAGCGAATGCGATAGCGATCCGCCCGGGTTGAATCTTTCCCCCGTGAGTTCCGGCGGGTTCGGCGACGACGCGTCCACCCCGGAACTCCAAAGGCCTGGCAGGAAACCGCATCAAAAGCATGCGATTCCATAGATCTCGTAGACTGCGGGGCACTCTCAAGTTGAGGGGCGTCCGCACTTAGCCGGAGCTCGTCGTTCCAAGCTTCGGCCCAAAGGGCTTCCTGATAACTCTCCCTCTCCCCCTGGCGGCGAGCCTGGGATTGAACAAGACGTTCCAGGACTTGCGATCCTAACTTCGGATCGCGCATCAAGGCAGCTTCACTGAGAATAGCCTCCGGCGAGGCTGCCAGAATCTTGACGCGAGACTTTTCCAAAGCCTCTCGCCACTGGTTCGTTAGGGTGAACCATTCTTCTTGGGACAGCATGGAACCATCGCTCTTAAGCACTGGCCTGAGGTGAATGGACAAGCGCGTGGGCAGATCTTTGGTCACCAGACCGGCCACAAACTTGAGAAACTCCAAGGCCTCCGAGCGATCTTCTGCTGTTTCATCTTCGGCGCCAAGGAACAGGGTAAGGTCTACCGTGTTCCAGCCGCCGCGCATCACGCTTCGCATGGTCCTGAGCAAGTCCTCTTTCGAAAAGGGCTTTTGGTGGTTCAGGCGAAGCTGCTCCGAGCAATGAATCGGTCCGAAACGAACACGATTGCCCGAAGCTTTGAGTAACTCTCTAGCTAGAGCCGGCTTATAGTCGGCAATGTTCAACTGATCGACCTGAGCATGGACGCCCAGGGGGCGTGACTTTTGGTGTAGGCGCTCAAGAACGTCGACCAGGTTCGTAAAGTGGGTTGCCCCATAGAGACGAACCTCGCGATGCCCGGTGCGACAAAGCGCATCTTCGGCCAAGGCGACGGCCCGCTCAATGCTGCGGGTCCGAACCGGCGCGGACACAAATTCATTTTCGGGACCGCGTGCAATTTCGAGGGGCACGGCTTCAAGGCTGGTTTCAACAGGAAGGTCCTCGACTTCCGGAATCTCGTCGAGCCAACGACCTTCGGCCTTTGTAACAAGCTTTGCCCAGGTCTTAGCTGATTCTCGGTCCGTCTTTTCTGAGCTTAGAAATGTCATCAGCTCGGACACATAGGCTTCGGGATCCCCCGGGAGCACGATATCGACGGCAGAGTGAAGGCCGAGCGCGCTGGCCATAGGTCCAAGGAGGATCCTAAGTGGACCGGTCTCCTCCGATATATCCACCCCGCCAAATTGCATCATGGCAACTAGCTCCGGGAAGTCTCTCGGTCCTTCGGGCATGAGGAGCAAAGCATCAAACTCATTTAAAGGAAGGCGAGAGTCGAGACCAAATAGAAGTTGGTCGGAACTCTCACAGACTTCTTGGAAGTCGGCGTGGGGCGCAAAACAAAGGTCAACCAGAAACCCTTCTCGCTCCGCGGCGGACCTGAGGTGTGGGAACAGAGATCGCACCCCCATACCGGCCAAGGCTCTCTCGAACAACGAGGGAACAACCAGACACACCTTGCCCTTAGCCTGATCGCTGTTCAGGTTTTTTGGGTAAGGAAAGATGTAGCGGTTCGGTCGTGCGACTCGGGGGAGGATTGTCTCCTCCAACCTGTCAGTTGCCATTGTTTTTTGTGAAGACTTCTTATTCTCTGACAAGGCTTACGCCGGTAGTAGGTCGAGATCTGGGTTCGTCAGAGTAGTACCACCCCAATTACAATTCGGTCGCGTAAGTTACCATGTCATCGGCATTTCGACAATGAGTTTCACTCCAAACACCCCCCCCAGATTAGGCCAATGCAACCACGATCAGACGGCTCCGGGAGGCCCCAGAAGCCCTCAAGGTGCGAGCAACCTCCACCAGAGTCGATCCTGTCGTCGCCACATCGTCCAGAATGATCCACGATCTGGACTTAGCCATTTTTGGTTGATTTACTCGAAAGGCTCCTTCCATGTTCAGGGCCCTGGCCTCCTGGGGCGTCTGGGCCTGAGCCGCGGTTGGTCGCCTTCGAGTGACGATGTTCTCAAGAACCGGGACCCCCCAACTTGCTTCGAGCCCAGCCGCCAACAGGGAGGATTGGTTATAGCCACGGTCCCGTTGTCTAACCCGGTGAAGAGGGACGGGAAGAATCCCCGACACTTCGGGGCTCCCGGGAGGGACCTGCCCCACCAGAGCCCTCGCCAATCCGGATGCCAAATTGGCCTGCCCCTCGTATTTGAGTTTGTGGATGATCCGATCCAATGGCGACCCCATCCAAAAGCCCGCCTCGCCCCAAAAGTTTGCATGCCCAGACTCGGAACAATCGAAACCCGCGCGCCGTCCCTCTTCTCTCTTGAACTGGCGGCAGAGGAAACAAACTCGGTTCGCTCTTACCGGCTCGAAACCGCGCCGACAGGAGGCGCACAACCATCGCGACCCAGAAAGCACGCGATCACACCCCGGACACACCCGTGGAAAAACGGCATCTAAGCAAATCGCCGCTGCTTTTCGCGAAGCCTTGACCAAACTATGGTTGTTCACGGAGGACATGCTCGAGTGGACGCGAGAGAAATGGCGGGGATGCTCAGATTAACTGGCGGGAAGTTCAAGATAGCAACTTGGGGGAGAACTTGTCAGGGAGAAATCCGCTCGAACATGATGACGGCAAAGCGGTCTGCGGAAAGTTCTAGAATGCGTCGAAACCTTGGATCCGCTCGCAGGTCACTAATCTCAACGTCACCGTAGAGCCGATTGCCATAGTGGTTTTCCCACAGCACCAACGTTCCTACGGGAGCAGTATCAAGATTCTCGGTCGTGAGTCGCGGTGTGTTTACAAGGTCGTAACGATCACGGCCCGACAGAAAGAAAAACCAAGGGTGGTTGCTGTAGGTGGGTCGGTTTTGGATGTTGTTTTGAACCATGTAATCGATGGTTCTTTGAATGGCCTTCTTTTCCGCGTCCAAAGTCTTTGGGCGCACCACAAACATGGAGGGAGCCAGCACGAGGATGGCCGCCACCGCAACCGCTACCCGACGAAGACCCACGCGATCACGAAGCAGAGTGAGCAGAAGACCGACCAAAAGAAGACCAAGAGATACCATCCATCGCCACACAACGCGGTTGTCTCCTAAGAAGGAATGGGCGATCAACTCGTGGGAAAAAAAGAAGAAAACGGCGACACACCAAAGGGCGGCAAGCACAAGCGAAGGAACCCGCTTACCCCCCAAAAGCCATTCGCTAAACCCAAAGCCTGCCACCAGGGCGATCGCGGGAGAGATGGTCAGCACATGGCGAAGGAAGCCGATGCTTCTTCCCACCGGGAGTGCATCCCAACCCAATAGGCTTAAAGCAATGAGGTGCAGCACCGTCACCACAAGAGCCAGGAGGGGCGCCTTCGACTGGCTTCGCCCTAAGCTTCCCAATCCCCAAACCACGAAAAACAAAATAGCGGTGCCGGCAATCACAATGAGGTTCTTCGCGTAGTGCCAAACTCCAAGACTGTTGAGCGGTCGCCCTCCCCCGCCCCCCAGGACGTAGAGGGCGTCGCCATGAACCAAGAAACCCAGCCCGTTCCAAATCACGAGCGGCAAGGCGGCAATCAACCAATCTTTCCAGGTTGTCTTGCGCCAGGCGGCGAGAAAAAAGATACCTAAGAGAAACACACCTTCGATTCGAGCCAGAGGAAGCAGACCCAAAACCCAAAGGGAAGGTCCCGCTTTTCCTTGGTACCAAAAATAGAAGGCCAGCGCCACCAGAAGTGCCCCCACCGGTTCGGCGAGTGCGCTGTAGCAGAGTTCCAAGGCGATCGGCTGGAAGAAAAAGAGGAGAATCACAAACCAGGGATGGGCAAAGCCTAGGGACTTCGCCGCACGGCTGGTAAACCACGCCGTGGCGGTGGTGATTAAAACCGTCAGCAGCTCAACACCAATGTAGCCAAAGGTCTTTGCGGGAAGGGCGAAGAGAAGGGTGGGTAGCGGCATGCTCCAGCGGTCGAGAAACAACTTGGGTTCCATGAGCGCGCGCATGGAAAGATAGTAGCGATCGAGATCATCGTCTTGGTAGGCGCCCGGCGACTTGAAGGCATAGACGATGCCCACAAGAAGGCAGGTGCCAAGCGCAAGAAGTTCCAAGGTTGAAATGGAACGGAAGATCGTTTTGGGGTTTGCCGAGGCCGATGGCTTCTTGGACTTGCCTCGCTTTGTCTTTGCCATGCGAGGACTATAGTCGTGATTCGTCTGGGGTTAAAGTGGCGGCACCAAGCGGATATTCCTCGGCATCCAAAAACCTCTCCCGCAATGCTGGAGTGGGAGCAAGACAAGTCTCGCGGCGACCGAACACGCGATAGCGATGACGCGCGACTCCACGATAAACCCAGTCTCGCAAGAACCGCGGAAGCACGCGGGCTCCTGCAACAAAGGACCAGGGTCTCCCCAGAATGCTTGCAATCCTCAACGCGGCGTCAGAACGTGTATGAACTCCCAGTCGATCGATCACGACGACGCTATCCGGCAGGTCTGTTGGCGCCCCCGCTTTCAGAAGAGCCTGGCGCGCGGCCTGAGATTGGAGGGAGGCAAACCGAAACTGGTGCTGCTTGTCCCGCGCAATCACAAATCTCACCGCGGCATTGCAGAGATTGCACACGCCATCGAAAAGGAGGATTGGACCGTTGTTGCTGGTCACTGTTCGTCTCCTTCTCCGTTTAAGTCTGATTCCGCTTTAGGGAGTTCCGGGGCAACCCGGACACCATCCGCGAGGGATGCTAAACCTCGTTCCGCCTGAACGCCACGTTTAGAAGTAGACCGCTCTGAATCAAGGTCACCAATAGAAACGTACCCCCATAAGAAAGGAAGGGCAAAGGCAGACCCGTTACCGGTGCCAAGCCTACGGTCATGCTCACGTTCACGGCCACGTGGAACATGATCATGCTTGCAATTCCCACGACGAGGTACGCCCCGAAACGAGAACGGGCCTTGGTGGCAAGGCGCACCGAACGTTGAATCAGCAACGCAAAAAGACAGAGCACCAACACGCACCCAATGAACCCGAACTCCTCCCCGAGCACGGAGAAGATGAAGTCGGTGTGTTGTTCCGGAAGAAACGCCAACCCCTTTTGCGTGCCTTCCAGGAAACCCTTCCCCGCCAAACCCCCAGAGCCAATGGCGATCTTCGATTGGATGACCTGGTACCCGGAATTGGTGGGGTCGGACTCGGGGTTCAGCATGGTGAGAACGCGCTGTTGCTGGTAGGGGTGCAAGGTTCCCCACAAAACGGGGGCGGCAAAGCCGGCGGCGAGGTTGACCACCGCGATAGCGCCCCCCAGCAGGCGCTTCACACCAATCATGCGCAAGAAAACCAAAAGCAAAACAAGGTAAGGCACCCACAACCACAACTTGAAACTAAGCAGGGTACTCAGGAGAGGCGTGGCGACAATTAAGATCACAACTCCGGGAAAACCCGCCCAGAAAACCATCCCCACCAGAGCCGCAGGCAAGCTTAAAGAAGTTCCTAAATCGGGTTCGAGAAGAATGAGTACAAACGGAACCAGGGCCGCGAATAAGACGGGCAGTAAAGCAGATAACTTGGTGATGTCGAGCCTAGGTCTCGAAAGCAAACGCGCCACCAACATGATGGTGGCAAGCTTAGCCAGTTCGGAGGGCTGAAACTGAAACCCACCGAAACTTAACCAGCGCCTTGCTCCCTCTCGCTCCACACCAATGACGAGAACCGAAGCCAACACCACCATGGCCACGCCATAGATGAGATGACTGTATTCCTCCCAGAACCGGAAAGGCACCGCCGCTGCCGTGAACAAGGCCACCAGACCGATCACAAGCCACATGGTTTGGCGAGTGAACAACCCCGCTTTCCACGGGTAGGCGGGAACCTGGCTCGCTGAATAGACAAGCGTCATCCCCGCCGCAATCAACCCGAGAATCGAAAAAAGAAGAATCCAGTCGAACTGGCGAAAACGACGACTCATTCTTCGTAGCTCTCCCCCGCCAACACTTCGGGCTGCGACTCGGCAGAAGCCGGTGCGGGCATGGCCTCGGGATCGGGTTCCGGTTCGATTCCAAAGTACGCCATGAGAATGTCTCGCCCAACCGGTCCGGCGGCAGCCCCTCCGTGTCCCCAATGCTCCAAGTAAACAACCAGCGCGATTTCGGGATTGTCGGCAGGAGCATAGGCCACAAAAGCAGCGTGATCCTCACCTCGAGAGTTTTCAGCGGTGCCAGTCTTGGCCGCCACCTTCACTTCTTCGAAGTTCACCACTTTGGCGGTTCCATCCGTCACCGTGAACTCCAGGGCCTCACGTATGGTGCGCATAATCCGCTCATCTAGTTCCAGGGGCTCGTTGAATTCAATCTCGGCTTGCACTCCGTTGACCTCGGCCAGGAGGTGAGGTTTCGGGCGTTTTCCTTTGTTGGCCACCGCCGCCGTCAGCGTCACCATTTGCAAAGGAGTCATCTCTATTTCTCCTTGGCCGATGGAAAGATTTAAAGCTACTCCTCGACTCCAACTCCCATAGTTTTCGTCATACCATTTAGGCGTGGGAACTAAACCTGCTTTTTCTCCGGGCAGGTCAATGCCCGTCTTTTCATAGACGCGGAATCGTTCCGACACCGCCCGAATCCCAGTAACTCCCATGATCTCGGCAGCCTTGTAGAAGTACGTATCGCAGGATTGAGCCATGGAATCGAAACTATTCATGTGCCCGTGCCCTGTGCGCTTCCAGCATCGAAAAACCCGGTTTCCATACTTGTGTCTCCCGCTGCAGTACACATAGTCATCGGAAGGGACGGTGAGCTTGGCATCGAGGACCCCGTACATGACAACGGGTTTGAAGGTGGAGGCGGGTGGGTACTTTCCTTGAACCGCGCGGTTGAACATGGGTCGCGAAGACCCAAACAAATATCCGGCTTCGGCGTGACTCATACTCCGGGAGAACACGTTGGGATCGTAAGCCGGACGCGAGGCAACAGCCAGGACATCTCCCGTTCGCACGTCGAGCACGATCGCAGCTCCAGACAGCACGGGGGGCTGACCGTCTCCGTCGAAGGGAGCGTTGTCGAGGGCAAGTTCGGTTGCTTTTTGCAGATCGAGATCGAGAGTTAGACGGATGTCGCTGCCTTCTTCCGGGGGAACCGGTTCGGCCTCAATGTAAGCCTGGCTCCGACGTCCCCGCACATTGACCTCAATGAACTTGACCCCGTCGGTGCCTCGGAGTTCTTTCTCGTAAACACGCTCAAGTCCGGCTCGTCCAATCTTGGAGCCCGGTCGATAGTGACCCGTTTCGTCTTTCTTCAGGTCCTTCTCGTTCACCTCCCGCAAGTAGCCTAAGGTGTGAGCAGCCAGAGAACCATGAGGGTAGAACCGCTCGGAATCGACTTCGACCGAAACGCCGGGAAGGTTGGGCCGGTTTTCTTCAACCCGACTCACCTCTTCTTCATTCGCCCCCCGATGAATCCGGATGGGATGATAGCTGCGCCCCCGATTCCGGTAGATCGCATCTTCATACTGTTTAGGATCGTGATTGAGCAAAACCGCAAGCTCATTCAGAACCTGCTCTTTATATTCGGACTTCTTCTTGAACGCTTCGTGCTGGGGATCGAACACGATGGAGAAGGAGGGAACCACGTCGGCTAAGATTTTCCCGCTACGATCGAGAATGCGCCCCCGCCGACCGGGAATCGGTTCGGGCTTCAGCCAGTTCTTCTCGGAGAGGACGAGGGCTCGTTCTCCGTGAACCATCTGGAGCGTAAAGAGCCGCCCCACCAATACGCTGAACACAATGAGACCCAACACCCCGAAGACAACAGCACGACCTTGGCGGTCGTTAGGACTGGAGGAAGATCTTCTTCTCATGTTCACTCATCATTCTTGGACGCGGTCGGGGAAGAAGCTTGAAGATCAAGGGGCAAATAAGGGCCGTGAGCACAACCGAGGGCAGCATGTAGGTCAGCGCGTAAAGAGGCAATCCTGCCAGCTCACCGTTCGTGGCATACAGATACGTTAAAGCGCCCCGAACCAAACCAAAAATGAGAATCAGAATCACCTGAGTCGAAAAAGCCTCGCGATAGATCGACCGCCCAAGATTTCCCACAATCCAACCGAAGACGGTAAACATCATGGTCTCGAATCCCAAGGTGCCGCCGGAGACCATGTCGCGGATGGCCCCAAGAACGAATCCCGCCACCGGTCCCGCCGGTCGGCGGTGAGACAGGGCCACAAGCACCAGAACCCCAAGAAGCAAGTCGGGGTAGATTCCCAAGCGACCGAAAAGAATCAGACGAAGCGCTTCGGAAACTAAGGCAAAGAGGACGAGGAGAAAGATCTTCACGGAGAGCTCTCTCCGAGGATCACTCCCTCTTCCCAATCGGGATCGTGAGTAAGAACGAAGACCTCTTCAAGACTGAAGAAGGAAGCGAAGGGTTCCACCCGGATTTGCTTCAACAGAAGATCTGGGGATTCCGTGACCGCGCTGATCACACCCACCGGAAGGTCTGCGGGAAGCACCCCGCCTAAACCACTGGAATATAGGGAGTCTCCAACGGCCACTTCAACCTGAGTGGGAATGTAGTCGAGGCTGAGTTCGCGTTTGCCGGGGTTCCAATTGACCACCCCGATAACCCGGGTTCTTGTGTTCCGAACACTGACCGGGCAACGGTTGCTGCGGAGGAGCTGAACCCGGGAACGACGCCCGGAAACCTCATCGATGACACCCACCAAACCGCCTTCGGCGACGACCGGGGATCCAGCTTGAACCCCCTCGCGCGCACCGGCCCCAACCCAGGCCACTCCACGAATGGGATCAAGGTCTAAAGCCAACACGCGGCTAGGAATGGCATTCAGACCGCGGGGAGCTTTGTAGCCAAGCATGCCGCGGAGACGGTAGTTCTCATCTTCGGCTTCGCGAAGGCGCGCCACTTCAAGTTCGAGTTCGATGAGGCGAGCCTGGGAGACGCGAGGACTCTTGAAGTACCGGGTGAGTTGGATGGGCTTGGACATCCCCGATTGCAGAACCTGCTGCATTCCATTCAAGGCCCCGTGAATCAGAGGGGGACGAAAGGCAAAAATGCCCGCCGAAGTGAGGACAAAAACACCAACTGCAACAAGGGCTATCACCAACCCTTGCCGTCGTTCAAAACTCTGCACCAGCTGTTGGGCAAATAGATTAAAAAGCGCTCTCAATGGACTGTAGGTCTAGTC
>JABDJR010000462.1 GCA_013003415.1 Candidatus Eiseniibacteriota bacterium
TACGGGAACTCAAGTTGGTCGAAGAGTCGGCCAACCTCGATATCAAGATCGAGCTCTTCTTTCAATTCGCGAATAAGCGCCTCGGCTAGGGACTCCCCTGCCTCGACCTTCCCCCCGGGAAATTCCCAGAGTCCGGGAAAGTGATCATCGACCAGGCGCTTACTGACAAGCACACGGTCCCCCTCAACAAGTAGGGCCGCGACCACTTTTTGAGGGTCCATGGCTAGTGCCCCCCGGTGGGAGCCGGAGGCGTACCCTTTAGGGCTTCTAGAGAATCTCGCCCGGCCGCAGTTTCTAGGGGAAGCCACAGAACGTAGTCAATGATGGCGGGAATCTTCTCGTGGTCGATCTTGCTTCCTAGCCCCTCCATCTTGCCGTCGCCGTGAAGAATGATGCGTTCGATGGTGAGGCGATCGGTTTTTGCACGCCAGGCGGGATCGATCAAGCTCACTTTTCGTTTGGCCACCCGAGAGGACCGCTCGGAACGCCCATCCTGCCCGTGGCACTTGGCGCAGTACTTGGTATAGGCCTCGAAGCCAGGCTGCAACTCCGCCCCCGGCGGCGGTTCGCCGGTCAGCGTGGTGCAGGCAACAACGAACATTGCCATCAGAATTGTTTGCGGAAACCAACGCCTGCTCATGCGCCCCCCTAGAACCTGAGAGTTTAGCGAAAGTGCGACCTTTCGTGGGGAGCATCCCTTGACGTCTCGGTTTTCAGAATCTAGCCTCACCGGTCAGAGGAGACCCATCCGTTGCAAAACAAACTGAACATCCGACTCGTTTTATTGTTGATGACGTCCTTCATGGCCATGTCCATCCTTGTTGGCTGTGGCAGCAAGGAGCCTCCTCCTCCCGAAATCACGCCGGAACTTCTCCGGGCCGATCGCTCTTTTCTGCGTGGGGATACCGAACAGGGCTTTGAGAAACTTCAGGCCATGATCGACGCCGACCCGAACTCCTTCTACGGGTACTATCACCTTGGTTTCTTTCATCTTATGAACCGAAACCCCGACCTCGGGAAGGAAGCTCTCGCCAAGGCGGCCGAGATTTACCCCGAACACCCAGGTCCCCACTACTTCATGGGGCTAGCCGACTACGGCGGCGGCATGGGAACCGGGGTTCCGGAGCCAATGATGACCGGGCTTCGGCTTTCTGAAAAACGGTGGGGATTAGCCCTTCCCGACACCGCTGCCCAAGCCCGCAAAGCGTGGCAGCTTATTTGGAAGAAGAAGCCGCGAGACGCCCAAGGGATCATGACCGGCTTGGTGAATAACGACCCCGACAACCCCAAGATGCTTTTTCTTCAGGCCTATGCCATGTACATGCGGGGGAATAACCTGGCCGCGCTGGAACCCCTGTTCCGTTCGATTGAACTCGACCCGACTTTTGCGAGCGCGCAAGCCTTGTTGGGCGCCTGTCAGTACAACACCAGCAAGCGAGCGGAGGCTAAAACCACTTGTCTCAAAGCGCTCGAGCTTGACCCTACTCAGGCACTCGCTCTCCACATTTACGGGCAGCTCCTTTCCGAAGCAAGCGAATACACCGACGCTTTCAACCACATGTTGCTATCGGTGCTTGAAGATCCCACCGTACCGTTCTACTACGAATACCTTGGGGCCACCCTCATTCGATTCGGCTACAACGATCTTGGCTCAGAGATCTTGTCTGCCATGGAACGCACGAACTCCTTCTTAGGGAACCACTTCCAGTGGCCGGGATACGTGCCCCAGAACTGACCCAATCCTTCGTAACGCCTCGTGATATGCTCCGTCTAACCTCTTAACACGGAAAGAGCATGTGCCAGCTCTGAAGCAAGAAGGAGCTGTCATGCCGCGCACTCTACTTCTGTCTTTACTTTTCTCCTTAACTCTGGCCGCTCCGGGTTTTACCGCTCCCATCTGCGATGTGGTACCCACAAGTCTCGAATTCGGATCTATCCCCGAGGGGACTACGGCGGTCGACTCCTTCCAGGTCACTAATTCGGGAACGGGCAACCTAAGCCTCTCGATTGCTCCCCCCGTCGCTCCATTTTTACTTTTGCAAGGAGCGGGAAATACGAACCTTAAGAAGGATGAATCTTTAACCGTCATCGTTCAGTTTGCTCCCACCGCCGTCGAAACTAGTATGGCCATTCTCGATCTTGGATCGGGATTGTGCAGCATGGTGGACCTAACCGGGATTGGCATTGCGGCGGTGGAGTCTTGCGCAGTTGCTCCATCGTCCGTCGACTTTGGAGCTATCGCCCTGGGGCTCGCGGTCGTTGACACTGTTGTCGTGGAAAACCTTGGTAATGTTGATCTCAACCTTACGGTTGGCACTTCGCCATCTCCTCCCTTTACCTTGCTGCAGGGAAGCGGCGGTCATGTTCTCCCGAGCGGAAACTCGCTTTCCGTTGTCGTTGAATACGCTCCCACCGCCTTGACTTCCGATGCCGGTATCATCACCCTCGGCAACACCCTGTGCCCAGACGTTCCTCTGAGCGGCGAAGGTGCCCCAGCTGTAGACTCCTGTTTGGTTTCAACAACCCTCGTCGATCTCGGCGACTTCTTCATTCCCCTCTCCGGCACACCACCGATCGTTACTGGCGGACCCACGGCCACCTTTACGATTGAGAATGTCGGAAGCACGGTTCTGAGCGATACCTTTGACCGACTAGATGGAACTCCTTCCGACCACGGTTGTTCTGCGTTCTATCGATGGGCCGACTTGGATCCCAACGGCCCAGAATGTGAGATTCAGTTGTGCTTCAATGAATTCGGTTTTGGCGTCAGCCCAAACTCTTACACTCTCAATCCTGGCGAAATCCAGACCTTTACCGTTGACCTACAAACAACGGTCCCTGGTACTTATTCTTGCCTCCTGACCCCAACCGGTCCTCCTATTTGTCCACCCATTGAGCTTCGAGCCAGAGCGCTAAGAACCTCTTCCGGAGATGGGGCGAAGATGGCCATGCATCTTCAGGCCCCGTCCACAAAAAACCAGTGCCTACCTGCTTCCCAGGGAGGGCAACTGCCCGATCTCACCCCTTGCTCGCAGTACGTCTCTAGCGGAGCTACCCTCACGGGGTACGATGTCTATGTTACTGCCGCCGGTTATCGTCTCCCCAATGCACGCTACTATCCGGATGAGGGAATTGGTGGGGCTGAATTCGGTCTCAATTACAACGGCACGCCAGGCCAAGGCGTCGATGTATTCGCGTGGACCAGCTGCGCCGATCTCGCGTTTCCCAGCGCAACTTGGCCCGACCCCAGCGGAGGCATCACCCTTACCTTCGACCCGGCCAACAATTGTCAAAACGCTCCGATCTCGGGGTTTGAAAGTGAAAACGGCCACGCCGTGCTTGGAGTGCTCTACGTCTATGCCTATGACGATGATCAACTTCAAATCACCGGACGCAACAACATTCCCCTTCCGCTCCCCAAGCTTGCTGACTGCCTAAGTGTCGAGGCCGATGTCTTACTCGCCGACGCGGGTGCCGTAGGATTTGGAGAGCCCGGATGTAACCCATGCCTTGAAGATTGCTCAAGTGCTTTAGGCCTGCCGGATGATTCGGGTGCCAAACCACCGATCGCCTTTGCGCCCAACCCCTTTTCCCATGAAACTGCAATTCGCTTTACGCTTGATAAAAGCACCGTCACAAGTCTCCAGGTCTTCGACTTAGCCGGTCGCAAGCTTCGCTCAACCGCGCCGCACCTCTTACCCGCCGGAACCCATCAACTTCGATGGAACGGTGCCACCGACCACGGCGCTCCGGTTCCCGCTGGTGTCTACTATGTCCGGGTTCTCCAAGGGGATCACATCGAGACTCATCGCGTGGTTCGCCTACAGTAGGCCCTGCTTTCGCCTGCCTTTTGCCTTGTGCCTTCTCTCTTCCTGCCTTCCCCCCGGCCTACAAGAGGACTTGCACGGGTGGTTGCGAAAGGCGGAAACAGGCGGGCCGCGAGTTCCGCAGCGTTTGGCTCCTCAAGATTTCTTCTGATCTCGCAGGCTCCTCTAGCCAAACGCGAGGAC
>JABDJR010000466.1 GCA_013003415.1 Candidatus Eiseniibacteriota bacterium
GGCTGCATTTCCCGTTGCAACCATGATCGACATAGGAGTGGCTAGTCCAAGTGCGCAAGGGCAGGCAATGATGATTACCGCAATCGCGTTCAAGAGCCCATAGGCCATGGCCGGGTCAGGACCAAACTTTGCCCACACTATGAATGTGGTGATCGCAATTAGGATCACCGCGGGCACAAAGTAGCCGGCTACGACATCTGCTAACCTTTGAATGGGAGCTCGGCTCCGTTGGGCCTCGGCGACCATGTCCACTATGCGAGCCAGCAAAGTGTCCGCCCCTACTTTCTTGGCAACCATAACCAACGATCCGGTTCCATTTATTGTGGCACCAACCACGGAATCGCCAACCTCCTTGATCACCGGGGTCGGTTCTCCGGTGATCATGGATTCGTCCACCGTACTGGTTCCTTCAAGAACCTCGCCGTCGACGGGAACTTTCTCCCCCGGTCGCACCCGTAATCGATCCCCGACTTCAACTTCCTCCAGCGACACATCGACTTCAGTACCATCTTTTTCCAAACGGCGTGCAGTTTTTGCTGCGAGGCCCAACAAGGACTTGATGGCAGCGCCGGTTTGGGATCGGGCCCGAAGTTCCAGCACTTGTCCCAGGAGAACCAGGGCGGTGATGGCGGCGGCCGCTTCAAAGTACACTCCCACTTGCCCGAACTCGTCGCGGAAGGCAGCGGGAAATATGTCAGGAAAGAGCGTTGCGGCCACACTGTAGAGATAGGCAACACTCACCCCCATTCCGATAAGAGTAAACATGTTCAGGCTGCGGTTACGGACCGACTCCACTGCGCGAACATAGAACGGCCACGCGGCCCAGGTGCAGATTGGGGTGGCAAGAGCAAATTCCAAAAGTTCGCGCAGTCGTGGTGATAAAAAGTGCGAGATCGGTTCCCCAGGAAACATATCGCCCATAGCCAGAACCAAAACAGGAAGTCCAAGCAGCGTTGCGATCCAAAAGCGCAAGGTCATGTCTCGCAGCTCGTGACTTTCCTCCTCACCTCCCTCAGGAACCCCCATGGGCTCCAGGGCCATGCCACACTTTGGACAACTTCCTGGAGCATTGCGAACTACCTCTGGATGCATCGGGCAGGTCCACTGGGTTTGGCCTTTGGTTATGTTTTCTTGCTTCATCAAGTCACCTCGCTTCTGGAGTCGCGCGGTTCGACCTGCTTCTTTGTTGCAAGCTGCATTTCCGCAACCGCGGCGTAAAACACGGGAACCATGAGCGTGGTGAGAATCACGAACACCATGCCGCCAAAAGATGGAATCGCCATGGGGACCATAATGTCCGCTCCACGTCCCGATGAGGTTAAAACTGGGATAAGAGCGAGAATGGTAGTCGCCGTGGTCATGAGACAGGGTCGAATGCGGCGAACCCCAGCCTCGAGCGCCGCCTGGCGAATGGCAGCAATCGTGTCGGGGCGTTTTTCGCTAAAGCCCTGCTTAAGATAGGTTCCAATGATCACGCCGTTATCGGTGGCAATGCCAAACAAGGCCAGGAAACCCACCCACACCGCAACGCTCAGATTCAAGGGATGAACTTGAAACAGTTCCTGCATGGGAAACCCAAACACCGAGAAGTCTAAGAACCAAGGCTGACCGTAGAGCCAAATCATAATGAACCCGCCGGCCCAGGCCACGGCGATCCCCGAAAAGACTAGAACGGTGGTGACTACAGAACTAAACTGAAAGTAGAGAATGAGAAAAATCACAGCCAAAGCAAGGGGAAGAATGATGGATAGCTTCTTTTGCGCGCGGATTTGATTCTCGTAGCTTCCGGCGAAGGTATAGCTCACTCCTGCGGGGACCACGATGGCACCCGAAGCAATGCGATCATCAAGATAATTGCTGACCCGTTCCACCACATCCACCTCGGCCATCCCAGGCTCTTTGTCAAAAATGACATAGCCCACGAGAAACGTGTCCTCACTCTTGATGACTTGGGGTCCACGCACGTACTCGATCTTTGCGAGTTGGGTTAGAGGAACTTGGGTACCATTGGGCGCCGCCACCAAGATGCGCTCTAAAGCCTCGATGTTATCCCGAAGCTCTCTCATATAGCGCACCCGCACCGGATAACGCTCTCGCCCCTCGACCGTTCGCGTCACGGGCTTTCCGCCAACCGCGACTTCAATCACATTTTGGACCTTGCCCAAATGAATGCCGTAACGACCGATGGCCTCACGGTCGATGCGTATCTCTAGGTAGGGCTTGCCTACAATCCGGTCCGCAATCACCGCGTTCGCCTGAACTCCGGGCACTTGTTTGAGTTCACGTTCCAGAACCAACCCAAACGCATCAAGGGTTTCCAGGTCAGGGCCCTTAACCTTCATTCCCATGGGCGCTCGCATCCCGCTCTGCAGCATGACGATTCTCGCCGCAATCGGTTGTAGCCTCGGCGCACTCGTGGTTCCGGGAATAGAGGTGACCTTCACGATCTCGTCCCAAATATCATCGGGCTTGGTGATCCCCGCCCAGGCTTCTCGGCCCTCGTTCAGTTCCGGATCGAGAGCCGGGCGCCAGTTCCGAAACGGCCGCCCCTTCTTGTCTGGAATGAGTGCTCCCGATGCGTCCCGCTCAAAGGCTCCCCGCACCACATAGGGTTCCCCATCCGGCGCAGATACCACGGTTCCATCCGCGTCGCGAAAGAAGTCTTCCTTGTCGGCATCGTAGCGAAACCTCAACCGATGCCCGGCCTCATCGACCACGTACTCACCGTCATAGTTGATGATGGTCTCGATCATGGAGATCGGGGCGGGGTCGAGAGGCGATTCTACCCGCCCGATCTTGCCCACGGCACTTCGCACTTCGGGAATGGCCTGGATCGCCATGTCTTGGGTTCTCAGAACATCGTAGCTCTCGCCAATGGAGGCATGAGGCATGGTCGTGGGCATGAAGAGATAGGAGCCCTCATCCAGCGGAGGCATGAACTCTCGCCCCAGACCTGGAAAGGCATGCGCAACCTGAGACACAGGTTTGCTCGTACGAACGGACTGGGGAAGCCAGCCGAATACACCATCGAATCCCAACCAAATCAGACCGCCAAAGATTGAAACCAGAACCGGTATTAACGTAAAGGCAAGTTTGTTTCGAAGAGCCCAGGACAGGATGCGACTGTAACTTCGCTGGAAGAAGTATAAGGTGAGTAGTAAGCCACCGATGAGGCTACCCACAAAGATCAGATTTCGAAGCAAACCCTTTTCCGGCCCCAATGGCAACCAGTGACTCGTGAGATAAACCGCCACAAACACCACCGCCACCCAGTTGACAGATTTCGCGATTCTCTCTTTGATCAGAGTTGGTATGCGAGCTTCTAAGAGTTGATACAGGCCGATGAGCGCGATCATGGCTCCCGCCCACCAGCTCACTTTCACCGCCAGCATCAAGCCAGCCACCACCAAAGCAATGGGAAGGATGCGGCGAAAGAGACGGGTGCGAACGCGCCCTGTAAATAGAATCTGAGCCAAAGGAGGAATGACGAGCAGGGCCACGATGACTGCGGCAACCAGCGCATAGGTCTTCGTGAAAGCGAGGGGCCGGAACAGTTTTCCCTCGGCCCCGGTCATGGTAAAGACGGGAAGAAAACTAACCACGGTGGTAGCCACTGCGGTGAGGACTGCGCCGCCTACCTCACTGGAGGCTCGATACACCGTCTCAAGCGATGACTC
>JABDJR010000445.1 GCA_013003415.1 Candidatus Eiseniibacteriota bacterium
ACGACGTGGCGGCCGCTTTGGCAGCCACCGGGTCCTCGATCTACACCTGGCACGGCATGAACACCAAAGAATTCTACTGGTGCATCGAGCGCACCTTGGACTTCAAGCCGAACCTCACCCTCGATGATGGTGCCGATCTCATCATGACCCTCCACACCAAGCACGCGCACCTCGCCGAGGGCGTGTTGGGCGGAACCGAGGAAACCACCACCGGTGTCCATCGCCTCCGGGCCATGGCCGACGATGGCAAGCTTCTCTATCCGATCATCGCCGTGAACGACGCCGAAACCAAGTGGGACTTCGACAACGTCTATGGCACGGGTCAGTCCTCCCTCGACGGAATCCTTCGCGCTTCCAGCGTGCTGATTGCGGGTAAGACCTTCGTGGTTGCCGGCTACGGCCATTGCGGACGCGGTGTTGCCTTGCGCGCCAAGGGACTCGGCGCCAACGTGATCGTGACCGAAGTCAAGGCCACGGCGGCCCTAAAGGCTACCTTGGAAGGCTTCAACGTCATGAAGATGGATCAGGCGGCCAGGGTCGGCGACATCTTCATTACCGCCACCGGAATGAAAGACGTCATCGTGAAGCGTCACTTCGAGCGTATGAAAGACGGCGCTTTGGTTTGTAACACCGGTCACTACGACTGCGAAATCAACCTCGCCGATCTTGAGAAGCTCAAAAAGCGTAAGCGGAACATGCGCGACAGCAATGACGAGTACACCATGAAAGACGGACGCCGCATTTACGTGTTGGCTCAGGGTCGTTTGGTGAACTTGGCCGCCGCCGAGGGACACCCCTCTGAGGTGATGGATATGTCTTTCGCAAACCAGTTCTTGTCCTTGCTTCGCTTGTCGAAAGAAGGAAAGAAAATGGGGAACGAAGTCTATGACATTCCCGTGGCTCAGGATCAGGATATTGCCAAGGTGAAGTTGTCGACCATGAAGATTGGTCTCGACAAGCTCACCAAAGAGCAAATTGCCTACGATAGCGATTACCTCGCCGGCACCTAAACCGACGCTAAATCGTTAGTAAGAGAATGTGGGGAGGCGTCCAGTGCGCCTCCCCTATTTTTTTCCTAAATGTTGCGCCCCGCGAACCTGTAATTGCTTGAGACACCCTTTTCATCCCACAGAGAACCTGGGGTACAATGTTGTCTCACCTATTCTCGGGGGCCCCACTTGAAGCATCCTGCTCGATACCTGATCCCAAGCCTTGTTGGAATATTCTTTCTTGCCAACGTGTCTGCCGCACACGGCCAATCCATGAACGCCCTACCGAAGACGCCACCCCGCCCCGGGGCCAATGCGCCCCAAAAAAGCCTCCCCGCCGGAGTGGCCATGCCTCGGGTTCTTATTGCAGGCGATAGTTGGGCCCAGTACATGTGGGATGACGGGTCTCACAATCTGATCTTTGATCGCTTTGGGCATGCTGACAAAACCGCCGTCTCCCAATCGCTCGCAGCTGATCCCGGACCCGGACACGGGGGAACGGAGTACGCCATTAGCGGAAGCGAAGCAAAACATTGGGTCGACACCGTGAACTACCCGTGGATCGCCAACATGGTTGCCGCCCTTAGCGCGAACCCCACCATCGACACCGTTCTTTTAAGTGTCGGTGGCAACGACGTTCTAGGTGGGAAGTCCGAGGGAGGCTGGTACAAAGACATGGATCTGGATGTTCCCGGATCCGAAGCCGCCTTCATGGCACAACTTGAAACCGACAGCTGGCAGATCATGAATGCGGCGCTTGCGGTTAGACCCGATCTTAAGGTTCTTATTTCGAGTTACGACTATCCGAACTTCAATGTCGGGTTTCTATGGTGCTGGATCTACGCCTGTGACAAACAAGAAGACCTCTCTCGCGATCCGGTCAACGATCTCATCACCGACGCCGAATTGAACGACTTGATGGTCTTTGTGGAAACCGAGCGCCTAACCTGGGTGAACTCCAACAGTCGTGTGGAGTACGACAACGCAATTGGTCTCATGCACCACTTCTATGGAGACGGAGTCTCAGGTCCCCTGGTCTTGCCCCGCCCAGGAACCACTCCTCCCACCTATCTCCCTTTTCC
>JABDJR010000452.1 GCA_013003415.1 Candidatus Eiseniibacteriota bacterium
ACCGGAGCCCGGACCCCATTCGCGAGGTTGAAGAAAAGGGCGCCATTGGCGCCTCCTCGATTGAAGACCTCATTAGCAAACTCGAAGCACCAAGGGTGGTTTGGGTCATGGTCCCTTCGGGAGGGCCCACGCAATCCGTCCTTGGCGAACTCATGGATCGCTTGAGTCCCGGAGATCTCGTGATTGATGGAGGAAACTCCAACTTTCACGAATCGATCTCGCACCATGAGGCTTTCAAGGGCAAGGGCATCCAGTTCTTGGACATCGGCGTGTCCGGCGGGGTTTGGGGGCTCAAAATCGGCTACAACATGATGGTTGGCGGAACGAAGGAAGCGGTTTCCATGATTGCGCCGGGTCTCGATACCCTAGCCCCTACCGATGGTTGGGCGCATGTGGGTGAGGGGGGCGCCGGCCACTACGTGAAGATGGTTCACAACGGCATTGAATATGGTCTCATGCAGGCTTACGCCGAAGGTTTTGAAGTGCTTCACAAGTCACGCTTCGGAATCGACCTTGAGCAAGTGTCCAAACTCTGGATGAACGGTAGCGTCATTCGTTCGTGGTTGCTCGACCTGGCAGGGAATGCCTTCTCGGACGACAGCGACCTAAGTGCTATCAAGGGGTTTGTTCCCGATTCGGGAGAGGGTCGCTGGACCCTTCAGGAGTCGGTGGATCTCGATGTACCGGCTCCTGTTCTCTACGCCGCTCTTTCTACGCGGTTTCGATCCAGGCAAGAGGAGTCCTTCCAGTCCAAAGTTCTCGCGGCTCTCCGGAATCAGTTCGGCGGTCATGCGGTTAAGAAGTCAGGGAAAGCATGAGTGACTCTACCCATGCTAATCCGCTCCGCGAAGGTCTCACCGAATCCGCCGAAGCTGACCCTTGTACCATCGTCATCTTTGGCGCTAGTGGGGATCTAACGCTCAGGAAGCTGCTTCCCGCTCTCTATAACCTGTCGTGGGACGGTCTACTTCATCCCGAAACCAATATCGTCGGAACCTCAAGAACCGAGTGGAGCGATGAAGAGTTTCAGGATCACATTCGGAGTTCTATTGAGGAGCATTCTCGGCGGAAGTTTGACGAGAACGTCTTCGATCAATTCTTGGATCGTGCGGGCTATGTGGGCGGTGACTTCGCAGACCCTGAACTGTACGCTCAGATTCGAAAAAAAATCGAAGCCCTCCAAACCTCCGGTAAGACTCGGAGTGTTCTTTTCTATTTCGCCACGCCACCTAAGGTGTACGAACTCATTGCTACCAAGCTGTCCGAAGCCGGCATGATTCGCTCCATAGAAGATCGCGCGTGGTCGCGAGTGATTGTTGAAAAGCCCTTCGGACGAGATCAAAAGACAGCCCAGGCCCTAAACGATGCCTTGCATCAAGTGCTTCATGAAGATCAGATTTATCGAATCGATCACTATCTAGGCAAGGAAACCGTCCAGAACATTTTAGTG
This sequence comes from Candidatus Eiseniibacteriota bacterium, assembly GCA_013003415.1. Lineage (GTDB taxonomy): Bacteria > Eisenbacteria > RBG-16-71-46 > JABDJR01 > JABDJR01 > JABDJR01. The sequence goes on from JABDJR010000452.1 coordinate 1,451, forward strand.
TTTCGCTTAGGAAACGGAATCTTCGAGCCTCTCTGGAACAGTCGCTACATTGATCATGTCCAAATCACGGTGGCGGAGTCTCTTGGGGTTGGGAGTCGCGCCGGGTTCTACGAAGGGGTCGGAGTTCTGCGGGATATGTTGCAGAACCACATGATGCAGCTCCTTAGTCTTGTTTGTATGGAGCCTCCCAATCATTTCAGCCCTAAGGCGGTGCGCGACGAGAAAGTTAAAGTGCTTGAGGCCATTCGTCCGTTCACGGGAGAAGAAGTCGACCGTCATGTGATCCGTGCCCAGTACGAAGCTGGGACCGTCGCCGGATCGCCGGAACCCGGATATCGAGCAGAAGAGAACGTGGCTCCCGACTCCGAAACCGACACCTACATGGCGGTGAAGTTCAACGTCGAAAACTGGCGGTGGTCAGGGACACCCTTCTATTTGCGCTCGGGTAAACGGTTGCCGAAACGCGCCACCGAAATCTCGATCGTTTTTAAGCGGCCTCCCATCAGTATTTTTAGGGAAGAGGGGGCCTCCGAGCCCCAATCCAATGTGCTCACCCTTCGGGTGCAACCCGAAGAAGGGATCTCTCTAAGTTTTGGTTCCAAGCAACCGGGTCAACGGCTGCGGATTGACGACGTGCGAATGGATTTCCTCTACTCCACCTCGTTTGGACAGCAGGCGCCCGAGGCCTACGAGCGTCTCTTGCTCGATGCCATCCTCGGCGATTCCACTCTCTTCGCCCGCGAAGATGAAGTCGTCTTGGCTTGGGGTCTCATTGATGCCATTGCGAAACGTTGGGAAGAGAAAGGCGAGCCGCCCCTTCAGTACCCGGCGGGTACCTGGGGACCGGGCGCTGCCAACGACCTTCTGGAGCAAGACGGGCGTTTTTGGGTGCGGCTATGAGCGGCAATTCGGCTTCTCATCTTGGTGCCAGCCGCCGGCGAAGTTTCGACCCCGTGCGTTTGGAGCAAGAGCTCAATGAGTTGTGGAACGACTTAACGGAAGATAATCATCAGGTCTCACGAGCTTGTCTTTCCAACTTAGTCATTGCCATGCCCGAGGAATACGATGTGAGCCAGCTTGTGGCCGACATTACGGAACGGCATCCCTCGCGCGTGCTTGTGGTGCGCCAGTGCAAACGTCTCAACCCAGGGCAGCTTGAAGCCTTTGTTTCCGCGTCTTGCTCCAAGCGTTCGGAAGGCACGGTCGTCTGTTGTGAGTCCATCACCCTCGACTATGGAGTGGGGGGTGAACGCGCCCTTCCCAACGCCATTCGATCCTTATTCGTGGGAACCCAAGCCAGAGTTCTGGTGATCAAGCAGTTGGCTTGGAGTGATTTGGGTTGGGTTGAGGAACTGGGT
>JABDJR010000453.1 GCA_013003415.1 Candidatus Eiseniibacteriota bacterium
CACATCGCCAAGTACTTTGCCAACAGCGTGCGTGAAGATGGCTTGGTTACGATTGCGAAGGGAGGTATCGTTTTTGCGCCGGGCAGCGCGGGCACCATCCAAGAGATTTTTCAGGAGGCCACGCAGAATCACTACGGAAGTGTGGGCGTGATCAGTCCCATGGTGTTTTTGGGCCGGGAGTACTGGAGTGAAACCAAACCGGTGTATCCGCTTCTTAGCCGGCTAGCCAAAGGGATGGACTACCGAGAGAAACTTGCCCTGGTCGACACCGGAGCTGAAGTCATGAAGTTCATCCGTGAGAACCCCCCCAGCAAGGCCAAAGATCACTCTTGGTCTTTTTGCCAAGCGTATTGTTACAGTTAGTTTGAGTTATGGACGATGCCCGGGTTCGGGCTTGGAGGAATCATGAAAAAGATTGTAGTGCTGTTTCTTGGGTTAGCCATTCTGGCTCCGAGCTTGGCTTGGGCTCATTGCCAGATTCCTTGTGGGATTTACACCGACGAACTGCGGTTTAAGACCATCGAGGAGCATGCCCAAACCATTGAGAAAGCCATGGCCCAAATTGGTGATAAAAAGAACGAGGGTCATCAGCAAGTTCGGTGGATTATGAACAAAGAAAGTCATGCCCAGGAAATTCAGGATATTGTGTCCGCCTACTTCCTGACGCAACGCATTAAACCGGTGAAGGTGGGGGCTGAGGGCCGCGTGGCTTACGAGAAAAGCTTGGAGTTACTGCATCACATGACGTTTTATGCGATGAAGTGCAAGCAAACCACAGACGCGAATCATGTTGCGCACCTGCGAGAAGCAACCAAGGCGTTTCACGACCACTACTTCCAGGGTAAAGAGCACAACCACGAGTAAGAGAGGCGTCTAGAGATAGGCTCCAAGAACTTCTGAGAATTCGAAAAGTCTCAGAAGAAAACCGCGACCCGGCGGGTTTAGGTTTCAAGGCGGAAGTTGGCCTCCCAGCCCTCTTCCGCTTTTCCTATTTCCAAGCCCTTCTCCATCACCGAAATGATTTCATCGAGGGACTCGTGGCGCCGGGGGTCGATGCGTTCGCCGCGCACCGTGGCTTCAAGACGGTCGCCTTTGACCGTGACTTTGAACTTGCTGTAGAAAACGCGTTTGATCTCGTGAAGATTGACGAGCATTTCGAGCCACTCCGAGAGCAACTCTTCGCGTGAACCCATCACAATGTCGATGCGACGCTCGCGAGCGGGGTTGACTGCGCTGGTATCGGTGAGAACCGAAAACAAACCAAGTGCAGATTGCTCAAAAACCGTGCTCACATCTTTGCCCCAAGCGCGGACGGCAGCATAGTTTTTCTTCTTTTTGACTTCATAACCAGGAACAACAGCCAACAGCAGACTCCTTCAAACGGTTAACGTAGGATCCTGATTATATAACGGTTTGATCCATTTAGGGCAGCACGACCATTTTTCGTGTTTCCGTAGCTCTTCCGGCCTGAATTCGATAGAAATACACGCCAGAGCTTACGCGACGCCCGCTGTGGTCTGTAGCATCCCAAAACGTGGTGTTCCGTCCGCTGGATTGGGGCGTATCGGCCAGAACGCGTCGTACTAACCCCCCGTGAATATCAAAGACGTCGATGGAAACGGCTACGGCTTCACGCAGAAGATAGGAAATGGTGGTGGCTCCCACAAAGGGGTTGGGAGCGTTCCGGGCTTGTTGGATTTGCCCGCCATTCGGGTCCGGAGGGTCCGGGTCTCGAGTGAATGAGGGCAAAAGAATCTCGGCAAAGTTGAAGGTGTTGGGGCCAATCTTCAACACCACCCGATTGCCATCGCTGTCTTCGAGGTATCGTGATTCAAAGCCGGGACGATCGGCGCGCGCATAGTAGTCGCCGGCCGACACTTGAGCCAAAACCGCAGTGCCATTGTCGGCGCTGATCGTTCCCGCAACCGGGGGTGCCCCCGCGCCTCGCGTCAGGTCATACAAATACAAGTAGCCATGGCGAATGTTGGACAGGTGATAGTGTTCGGCCAACTCCTCCGGAGTGAGGTTGCCACCCGGATCCTCTTCAAGCCACCGGTTCAATCTTCCCGCTTGCTGCAGTTCCCCAGATGTTTGGGCCCGGTCGAGTGACCAAATTGCGGGGCGAGTTTCGATGCCTGGGCCTCCGGGGTCTACCCGTCGCGCGGACTGCCACGCATAGACTCCAGGGTAGTAGCGCGGAACATAGCCCTCAGCCTCCGCCGCAATAACGACACGCGCGTACAAAGGAACATCTCTCACCAAAAACCATCCCGCCGCGTTGGTGAGCGCCGTGAGAGATGCAGTGCGGCTACTTGAGGGGCTGAGGAAGACGCGAACCTTTGCTCCTTCGATGCCTTCTCCGGTGGGATCAAGGATGCGGCCCGCGACGAACCCCTGATGGTTTTCTTTGACCGGGTTACGAAGGATCACACCCGCATTCGCAAGAGAACCTAAGAGCACGGGAACCGGTTTAGCTTCGGAGAAGATCACCCCCTCGGGGAGCGTACATAGGATTGTCGGAAGGGCCGACCGAAACGTAGTAGGCGTAGGTTCCGTCTCGATCCGTGGTCAAGCCCGTGACTCGAAAAGCACCGCTGCCATCGGTTTGGGTAAAGATCTCCAAAGGACGTGTGGTGGGATAGGCCGGCGTAATCCGCACCGTGACTCCCGGAGCCGGGGAGAGGCAGTCCGTCTCGCAGTCGATTTCGCGTTCCCAAATTTCGCCAATGAGCACTCCGTTTTCGCTTGGGCCTCCTTCCGAAGTCAGGACGAAGTCATAGAATTGATCATCGCCGGGAACCACATCCGCGGCGGAGATGAGTGCATCGGTATCCAGAAGCCAGGACGACTCAAAGCCAGGGGCGGTTGCTTGCAACCAGTAGGGAGAAGAAGCAGGGACCTCCAGCTGGTAGACCCCCAGGCTGTCCGTTACATCAACGAAGACATTGTCCCCAAGAATGGAGGTGGCACGAACGGTTGCTCCCACGATGAGCTGTGGCGGCACCGCGGAAGTGTCGACAACGCTTCCCCGAATAAAACCGCGCGCCACGGAAGGGCGGAGTTCAAACAGCAGGGGACCTGAGGTTCCTGGCGTAATCAGGTCGGCTTCTGCCCAGCTGGTCGCGTCTTCGTTGTACCGGTAGGGAAAGCCGTTGGTCCCTCCAGCCAGGATCCGATAGGTGCGGTTGGGAAGATCGAATTGGAACGAACCGTTGGTCGAAGTGACGGTGCTAAAGGTTCCTGGGGGAGCTTGAATCGAGTCGCCAAGATTTTCGGTGGTGGGGATGGCGACCACGGTGACCCCGGCCAAAGGATCTCCGGTTCCTCCACGCACCACGACGCCGGTGACTTGGTCCGTCCCCTGAGCGTGGGAGGCGTTGTTTAGGCTAAAGGGAGCCAAGACGATGCAGAGGATCGCCACCATCGGGGCAAGGCATAGTTTGGCCACCAGTGAGTGCATAGAGGACCTTGGCCGGCGGGTGGCGACGCCGAAGAACAAGAAACCGAAATTGTTAGGAGTCGCCATCATATCAAGGAACCCGAAAGTTCTAAAATGGTTCCCCCGTTGGTCTCGGCGAGCTAGCGGGGAAGACCTAGTCCAAAAGATTCACGCCCTGCTTTTTCCAAAAGGTGTCGATCTTTTCAAGAAGTTCTTCGGCGGTTTCTGCGTAGTCCACGAGCTCAAGATCTTTGGGGGAGATCGTTCCCTCGTCGACGAAGAACTGAAGATCGATGGCCTTAGACCAAAACTCCTTGCCCAAAAGAATGACCGGAATGGGCGGCATCTTGTGAGTTTGAATGAGGGTGAGGGTTTCAAAAAGCTCATCCATGGTTCCGTAGCCGCCGGGAAACGCGATCATAGCTTTGGCTCGCATCAGGAAGTGCATCTTCCGCATGGCAAAGTAGTGAAACTGAAAACACAAGCCGGGGGTGATATAGGGG
>JABDJR010000472.1 GCA_013003415.1 Candidatus Eiseniibacteriota bacterium
TCGACGACACCTATGTGCCCCCGGCCGACGGATCCGACCCGGTCGCCGGGGAAACCGCGTACATGACAGGGAATCTTGTTGGCGGCGCCAACTGCGTCGATTGTCACAGCCTGCCCAGCGGCGAGAACGGCGTAATCATTCCCAACAACGCCTTGCTGGAACCTCAAGACATGGTGGTGCCTCAGTTACGCAACATGTACGAGAAGACGCGGTTCGACAACACCCTTTCCTCTACCGTGCGCGGCTTTGGCTTCACTCATGACGGCGCAGTCGATGATTTAGTTTCTTTTCTGCAGTTCCCGGCCTTCAACTTTGCAGACGACAATGAACGTCGTGACGTGGCTTCGTTTCTCATGGCCTTCGATACGGGAACCCACCCGGCGGTGGGAGCCCAATGGACCATGGATGGAACCAACGAGATTGCCGGCACCCCACGTTTGAATCAACTGGAGTCTGCGGCGGATGCGAACGCGATTGGGTTGATCGTGAAAGGCCGGGATTCCTTCGGCGATCTCCGCGGTTGGACTTATGTTGGCGGCGGCAACTACGATCCGGATCGGGACGCCGAAAGCGTGCTGAGTCGGGCTGTTTTGTTAGCGCTTGCCAGTACCGGTTCCGAGTTAACCTTCACCGCCGTATTGGAAGGTTGCGAGACCAGACTAGGCATTGATCGCGATGAAGACGGTTTCTTAGACCGTGACGAACGCGATGGTGGATCCGATCCCGCTGACCCCAACTCCACTCCTGGCACCTCTTCCGTGGGCGACGACGACCTTACCGCGCAGGTTGGCCTCATTGCCGCACCCAACCCAGTACGCTTCGCACCCCTCCGACTTGAGTTCAGCGTGGAGCAAGCTAGCTCCGTACGTCTGGATGTATTCGACATTCAGGGGCGACGAGTCCGATCGCTGATGACGAACGAGGTGCTTCCCGCTGGAACCCACAGCGCAACCTGGGACCTGCGGGACGAGAACGGTCGCCTCATGAGCCAAGGCATTTACTTTGTGCGAGTGTTATCTCCTAGCTTTACCCTAAGCCAACGCGTGATGGTTACGAGGTAGGCCTTGGCCACTCTCCAAAAAAATTAAATTAGGCTGTTCGCCTAAAACAATACCCGCGTTGTCATGTTAGAAACTCTGCCCCAAGGAGTCTTTTCCATGACTTGGCGAATTTTTAACAAATCTGCACCAACTTTTTCCGCTCTGGCCTGTCATTCATGACGAAGCCACGTCCAAAACCGGAAAGGGGTAACCCGTTGTGTCGCTTGCCTTCAAAGCCATGGCAAACGAGCACGGGTCTCATAACACCTCAGTTGCAACTCCAGAATGTCAAAAATACGGTCGTTCTCGAATGACACAAGGGGCCGATTTGGCTACATTGGGTTGATCGGGTTGCACGCATCCGCATCAGCAGTGGCCTGAATCGCCTGCTAAAACTCTTGCTCAAGAGTTCTTCCGCCCATGCCGCGTGCATCCATTCCCATCATTCACTCTTGTGCCAGTGTGAAGTTGTTCTTCTTCAGGAGGTCTCACATGACGGTTTCACGACTCGTCGCCCTTGCCGTACTTCTGTGCTTTGCCGCACTCCCATCAAGTACGGCTACCAACATTCCAAATACAGAAAACCTAGCCTCTCACTGTGCGGGTGAAATGCAGCCCCCCATTAGCATCGATCTATACACGACCGGAGATGACATCTATCCCAATGGGACGGTAACCATCTCCGGTGAAGTTACGGTTGAAACCGACACCCCCTCGCTAACCCTGTCCTTCGCGGGACTCGAGCAAGCGAACGTTGTGGGCGCAAATCAAATCTCCCTAGGTGCACGCTCGGCAGGGGAAACGGTTCCGTTCTCTATCCCCGTGAGTTTTGGCGCCAGCGGAAAGGCGGGCGTTCATATCCGAGCCGAAACCCGCGACGCCTTTGGCGATCTGGTTCACGCTAACCGCAAAGGGATGTATGCGCTTCTTCGACCGCAAGGTGTGATCACCGGTGACGGTGGCTTCATCGCTCTGGAACAAAAAGCAGTTGAAGACGACATTAAGAACGGCGCCATTTCCGCAAGCCAGGCCGCCGAAGCCTTGGCCGCCACCAGCGCAATCGAAGGAACTGTAAGTTCAGCCCCCATGGTCACCCGCGTCTTCTCGCAAAAAGAACAGCGCATGAACGAGCTACTTGGTGCTCCAGCTCTTGGCTACGCGGCGCAGCTCAACACACAAGCCTCCGCCGGTGGAAGCATCACCATCGAAGGAACGGTCCGATGGACCGACGAGAATGGAGTGACCCACCCGGTTTGGGGCGCCAACGTCGACATCTACGATGAAGATCTCATCGTCGACGACTACCTAGCCACGGTCGCCACCGATCTGGCCGGAAACTATGTAGTGGTGGTCCCCAATGACGACGGCATCGGCGCCGGCGACGCAGACATTTATGTCGTGGTTCGCGCCGAGAACACTTGGATCCGCACCGAAACCACGGGGAACTCCGTCTACGCATTTACCTCACAGGTTTGGGA
>JABDJR010000507.1 GCA_013003415.1 Candidatus Eiseniibacteriota bacterium
CGGTACGCGCTCGACCGGTTTTCAAGGTTTTGCTCGGGTCACGGCGAGCCTCTTGAACATCGTCGTTTACATTGTGCCTCTAATCGCTCTCATTCTGGGCGTCACCGAAGTGACCGGGCGCAAAGAGAGTATGGCGGTGACGCTGTCGCAACCGTTGCGACGGATTGACTACCTATTGGGAACTTATCTTGGAGTAGCCGGGGCACTCTCCACCGCGCTCATGATCGGGCTCGGCGGTGCTGGTGTTCTTATTGCAGTTCAAACCAGCACGGCTTCCATTGCAGGATATCTAACCCTACTCGCGGCAAGTCTTGGACTGATGCTTTCGTTTTTGTCTCTGGCGTTTCTGGTAGGGGTTTTCCTGCTCGACCGACTTAAATCGACGGCTGCCGCAATCGTGATTTGGTTTGTCACGGTGGTGGGATATGACTTAGCGCTAATCGGTGTCACGTCCGTGCTCCGCGGCTTGCCTCTAAAAAGTCTTCTCATACCCGCAATCTTGCTCAATCCGGTTGATATCAGCCGGGTCATGGTCACCTTGGCCAGCGAACGTGGAGCGCTGTTTGGTCCTGCCGGGGCAACCTTAGTCGAGGTGTTTGGGCATGGCGGAGGAGCCCTACTGGCCGCGGGTGCCATGCTCGCCCAGATTGTTGTTCCGCTAGTGATTGCGGCCATGCTTTTCGGGAGACGTGATTTGTAGCAAAGAGTGGCGTTAGGAGCTTGAAATGATTACGAACGAAGATCAACCCGAAGTCCAAGAACGGATTGCCGGTTTCGACGAACCCCTTGAGAAGGCTCTGTTGTCCGCCGTGCGCGCCCATAAAAATCCTTTCGCTGTCGTGCGAAAAGGAATTGATCTGGAATTTCTTGCCAAAGAGCCGGTTCAAGATCGTGCGAATCGGGCCATGATCAAGCTGTTTACGGTAACCGATGGCCCCCTTCGTGGTCGCGCGGCCATGTTCTTCTACAAAAAGAGTCAGATTCCCTTTAGCCGAGACCGTTTCAGCTATGGGGCAGTTGTTTTACCTAAAGATAATCTCGAAAACGATGTGTTCGAGCCCCTTCTGCAATTTGCATCCAAGGGTTTCACTCCCGAACTGCGACCCAAAGATCTTCGAAGAGCTCTGACCTTTACGGTTCCTGATTGAGGTGCACCATGAATGAGCCCCTAAACCCTTGTGAGTTAGAGATTGACCTTTTCTGTAAAGGCCTTCGTATTGGGCAAAGCTGTTTGCTTGAGAAAGACGGTCGCGTTGTTTCACGCACCCGAGCCGGGCTTGGCAGTGGTTTGGAAATTGTTATACCGGGTGGGCTGAAAGACATCTGGATGAACGCACCGGTGGAAGAGGATTTTGTGTTGGACTCACCCTATATTCTGGTGAAAGAGGGGGACCATTACAAAGTCCGAGATGATCGAAGCAAGCACCATTACGAGGTTCGCATCCCCGAAGAGCCTAAGTGGGTTCGAAGCTTTACCTCAATGGGTACACCCATGCATAAGGTGGGAGTTCTACAAGGTACCTATCTCGGGATTTACATTTCAAACTCGTGTTCTTTCTGGTATCACAAGCCCACTCTGGGCTGCAAGTTCTGTACAACCGGTTTGAATGTCGGCGTGAACGAGATGGCCGACAAAGATATTAAAGACGTGGTTGAAGTTTGTTGGGCGGCCAAGGAGGAGTCCGGAGCTACCTTTGTTCACTTGAACAGCGGTTTCGCGGGAAAAGATCTTGGTCTAGACAACATGGCTCCCTATGTCGCGGCAATTAAGGAGAAAGTTGGCCTGATGGTGGGGGTCCAAGTGACTCCGTCGCCGAATCTATGGAAATACGACTGGCTCATTGACTGCGGTGTCGATCACTTCTCGTTTTGCTACGAGTTCCACAATCCCGACATCTTCGCGGAGCTTTGCCCCGGCAAGGAACAGATGCTAGGTCAGCAGGCGTTCTTTAACGCGTTGGAATACACGGCTAAGAAGATGGGCAAGGGGCGGGTTTCCGGAGAGATTATCGCTGGGGTCGAACCTATTGAGGACACTCTCCGCGCCATCGACTACATCACCGGGGTGGGAGCGTTTCCTACCGTGTGCATTTTCCGACCGACCATTGGTGCGGACATGGAGTATGTGCCCCCTCCTAAATACGAAGACATGCGTCATGTCATGGAATACATGTGGAATGCATGTCGCAAAAACGACATTCCCATTGGTCTCGCCCCCAACATTGAAGTCAGCCTCATCGTCAATCCAGACGATGCTCGGTATCTGCCTAAGCATGACATGGCTTGGAAGATGTATGAGGGGAAGCTCAAACTCATGCGAACCATGGCGGCGCCTTTGTTTAAGCAAGAACTAAAGCGACGAAACGTGAAGGGAAACCCTCATGAATATCCCGAGGGGTCTCCGGAACCGGTCATGCCTCGCACCGAGGCGGCCGAGGCCATTGCACGCGAAGCGGGAGTTGGACAGGCGAGCTGATTCGAAAGGGTAGAATGGGAACTCTGCCCCGGGTCAGGTATTCTCGTTCAAAGCTTAACCAACTCACGAAAGGAAGCGGTTTTGGTCTATCGCTATCGTATGCGTGTCCCTTTTGGGGATGCCGATCATGCGGGTCTCGTTTATTACCCCCATATCTTTCACTACTTTCACCTCGCCTACGAAGATTTCTTCCATGAAATCCTTGAGATGCCTTATCAGGATTTCTTTGAGTTGCGCTGTGTCGGCGCGCCCATTGTTCATAGTGAAGCAGAGTTTCTGCGGCCTCTTCGGCACGGGGATGAGATAGAAGTGCATGCCCAGGTCCTCCGTATGGGAACAAAGAGTTGGACTTGGCGATTCTCTATCTTTCGTGAGGGTGATGCTGAGAATGAGCCAAGGGTGGTGGGCACAATCACCAAGGTTTTCGTTCACATGGCCACGATGAAGTCTCAGCCTTTGGAAGAAGACGTCCGAGCCAAGGTTGAAGCCTGGCTCGCACAGGGAACTTAGTTCGGGGGGCGGGCGTTTTATCCGCTTACGTTTCGACATCCTTCTGTTAGATCACGCCTCTTTCCTCGTACTAAGGGTGGAAGGGGCGTCGCTCCTTGCTGCCGGTAACCCTATAGATTCAATCATCACAAGGAGATACCCATGCGTAGAGCCATTCAAGGAGCATTCTTGGCGGCCGTTCTCTTGGGATTCACCCCAGTGGGACAGCTGCACGCCTCCCAAGTCGTACACAGGACCATGGCCGATCTCATCGATCTTTCTGAGCACATTCTTCTGGGGGATGTTGTCTCGCTTTCCGACGGCTTTGATCGATCGGGCTATCCCTTTACCGAAGTTACTCTTTCGGTTCGCGAGTCGATGAAGGGGTCAACTGCCTCGCAATACACCTTTAGACAGTTTGGACTTTTGGAGCCCAAAACCCTTTCCGACGGCCAAGTCTATGCGGGCGTGAGCCCCGAGGGTTGGCCCCAGTTCGTGATAGGTGAAACCGTGATGGTGTTTCTTTACGTGGCGGGGAACGAGACTGGTTTTCGGACGACCGTGGGCTTGTCACAAGGAAAGTTCACGATTGTTGACGGAAGCGCCACCAATGCGATCGGCAATCGAGGTTTGTTCCAGAACCTGGTTTTGGATGAAAGAGCGGTGTCCAAAGAAACCAAGAAGCTCATGCAAAGTCAGTCCGGACCCGTCAACGCCAGAACGCTCGCTGGTTTCGTAAAGAAGGCTGTTGTGGACAACTGGATCGAGAAAGGAGCGCTGCGCTATGAAAACCGCTAGACCTTTCTTAATGATTCTACTTCTAGTCGTGTTTACCGCTGGCCCCGCCATCGCCGGCGGTCCCTTGCTTATCTTCGACGCGGCGACAAAAACGCCTTACGCGTATCCCGGTCCGGTTTCGGTTTATACGGACCTTGGGGACCTGGGGGTGATGACTAACGCATCCGCGGATGCCATGGTTACGTCGGTGTTGGCCGAGTGGTCGGGGGTGTCGAGCTCTAGTTTTTCTGCCTCTGTCACTGGCGACTTCGCCAGCGTCTCGCTCCCTGACATAACGAGCCTCAATGCCTCAACCGTCATTGGAACATTCAACGGGGGCGGCGTACATGTGATTTATGACGACGACGGCATGATTATCAGCGGAGTCATTGGAGCACCGCCCGGTGTCTTGGGGGTTGCTACTCCCGAGTTCTTTGCGGCGGGAACGAAAGATATTGCTGAGAGTTGGGTTGTCTTAAACGGAACCTCAGTGGATCCTGGTGATCCGAGCGGGATCATGTTCGAGGCCGTGCCTACCCATGAGTTTGGACACGCTATTAACTTGGCCCACACCGAGGTCAACGGAGCCATTGTGGCCTTTGGTGAGACTGCGTTCCCCGACGGTTGCATGCCGCCGCCGCCACCGGCGGCCCCTCCCGGGTTTGCCGAGGTCGCCACCATGTATCCGTTTTTGAGTGTAAGTGTCTCAGCGGGGGTAGGAGTGGAGTACGCGTCCCTCGAAAAAGACGACATGGTTTCCCTTTCGGATCTGTATCCCGCTCCTGGGTATCCCGGCACTTTTGGTTCTTTTGCCGGAACCGTGTTTCAGCCCGATGGCTTGACACCTATCCAAGGTGTCAATGTGGTAGCACGCAATGTTCTTGATCCGTTTGGTGACGCCGTAGCTCAGCTTACGGGAGCCTTTACTCAGGGTGCGTTGGGTGAAGATGGTTCGTTCCTCTTGCAAGGGTTAACCGATGGGGAAGCCTATGTGCTCTACATCGACGACATTGTGGCCGGCGGGTTCAGCGTGACTCCGGCGGGGGTTCCGGATTTCGCAGAAGAATACTTCAATGATGCGCTTGAATCTTCGGATCCCGGCACCGATCTACCGTGTGATTTCACCTTGCTCAGCGCTGACGCGGCGTTCCCGCTTATGGGTTTAGACATCATTGTGAATGATCCGTACCTGATCTTGGGAGACGATGATACGGAAGAAGTGGCTCTCCCGTTTGCCTTTCCTTTTTGTGGTGCGATGTACACCTCGGTTTGGGTGAACTCCAACGGAAACATCACGTTTGGCGCCGGCGACACCGACTTTACGGAATCGGTGGCCGAGTTCCTGAGCGGCCCTCCCCGCATTGCCGCACTCTGGGCCGACTTCGACCCCGCCACCGGGGGGAGTATCACGACGGAGGATGTAGGTGGGGCGTTTGTCATCTCTTGGGTTGGTGTTGCCGCGGCCCCAATCTTTGGCACACCTCCCGGGCCGAGTACCTTTTCCATTACGCTCATTCCCGATGGCAGCTTTACCGTGGATTATGGCGCGGTTGGACAACCGCTGGGATTGGCGGGGCGCTCACCTGGTGGCGGAGCTCCTGATCCTGGAGAAACCGATCTCACTCTTGAGCCGGAACCCATTGTGCCCTTCATATCTCCGGTGTACGAGCTGTTCGATGCCTTTGACAACGATCTCGTGTTTGAGACGCTTGAATACGGTAGCTGTGACACCGGCCCCACCGATGTTGAGCTAGCTGCTTTTGTTGCCACGCGTTTGCCAAACGGGTCGGCCTCGGTGAGCTGGGTGGTTTCCGATGCGCATGACCATCTCGGTTTTGATGTGTATCGAGGGGAGAGTGAAGTATCCCGGGAACGTATCAACGGTGCCGTGCTTCGGGGCCAAGATTCCTACATGTTTGAAGATGCCGCCGCACCAAAAGTCAAAGTTGGCTACTGGTTGGCGGAACTGAGTCGGTCGGGCACTCAAACCTGGCATGGCCCGGTCTGGTTGTCCCCGGCAGTTCCTGTGTCCGGTCGTCAATTGCTGGCCTCACCCAACCCCTTTGCGAGCCAAACTAGGATCACCTATCAACTCCATGAAGCGCGACCGGTGCGACTGGACGTCTTTGATTTGAAGGGGCGGAAGGTGCGAACTTTATTGCAGGAAACTCAGAGCGCGGGGGAACGGTCCGTCGTTTGGGATGGTTCGGGTGAAAGTGGATCCAAGGTGGCCACGGGATTCTATCTTCTCCGTCTTGAGGCTGGGCCGGATTCTCAAGTAAGAAAGGTCCTGGTTCGACCTTAGAGTCGTTCACCATTGCCAGGGTTTGCTTGGCGGTTGGGAGGGATGTGACAGAGAGAGGCTGTTTGACTGGAACAGATTCCAGTAGACTTCGTCTCTATGTCACAACCATCCCGGCGCCAAACCTTAGCGCCACATCATGAACCACTTCGTGTCGACGTTGGCTATCTCGGAAATCTCTTGGGCGAGGTTTTGCGCGATCAAGGCGGCCTTGAGCTCTATGAGGCGGTTGAAGAAGCGCGACTAGCCTGTATCTCCAGGCGCGAGAAGGGGGAGTCTCCGAAAACCTTACTTGGAGACTTCTCGGACCTCTCGGTAGATCAGGCAACACTCTTGGTACGCGCCTTTGCGACCTATTTCTCCCTGACCAACCTCGCGGAACAGGTTCACCGTACTCGGAGGCGCCGCGATTACCAGTTTGAAGAGCGTGCTCAACCCGGCTCCTTAGAGGCGGTCTTTTCTTCGTTCAAGCACATCGATCCGACACGGTTGCGCGATGCCATTGATCAGTTGTCGATCACACCCGTATTCACCGCGCATCCCACCGAAGCCATCCGGCGGACGATTCTCAAAAAAGAACAACGCATTGCTCGTGCTTTGGTTGACCGCATCGAAATGCCCCAGCGCACCCCGGTGGAAGATCATCGCATCACCGAGCAGATTCGGGCTGAGGTTGGACTGATTTGGCAAACCGCCGGGCAAGCATCAACCCGTCCTACGGTCGCGGACGAGGTCGAGCACATTCTTTTCTTCCTCACCGAGGTGATCTACCGCGTCGTACCCCCATTCAGGGAAAAGCTTGAGAAGGTTGCCGCGTATTACCTCGGTTCGGGTGTGGTTTCCGAGAAACCCTTGGTGCCGGTTCGCTTCGGATCTTGGGTTGGCGGGGATATGGATGGAAATCCAAATGTGGGGGCTGACACCGTCTTAGCTACGCTCAGGCGCCAGCGTTCGCTCATTCTTCACAAGTATCGCACCGAAGTACGGACGCTGTTCGAGCATTTGAGTCAAAGCGACGCCCGTGTCGGAATCTCAAAAGCCATTTTGGAGAAAACGGCAGAGTACAAGAAACAGTTTCCGAGCACGCTCGGGGACATACCGGCTCGCTATCATGAAATGCCTTACCGGTCGCTTCTTTGGATGGTGTGGCACCGGTTGGGATTGACCGAAACCCAAGAGGCTGGAGGTTACCCGGCCCCCGAGGCACTGATCGATGATCTGGAAATCATTGATCAGAGCCTTACCGAAAACCAAGGTGCTCGCGCGGGCCGCCATCTTGTGCGGCGTCTGCTTACTCGAGTTAGAACGTTCGGTTTTCATCTTGCCATGCTCGACCTGAGGCAGGACGCGGAGTTGCATCGAACCGTCTTGGCCGAGTACCTCGGTGATGAAGAGTTCGCTTCAAGAGATGCCAAGGAACGCACGCGCCTTTTGGAAGAGGCGCTGGAGAAGCCGCTCAAAACGCAGGCCTCACCATCGGAAGATTTATCGAAAACGTTGGATGTG
>JABDJR010000526.1 GCA_013003415.1 Candidatus Eiseniibacteriota bacterium
GCGGCTACCTCTCGGGTTGGTCCCTTCAGGATTTGATTCGGGAGTCGAACCTTCTGTCTGCCCAAGCCATCTTCTTAGCCAGCGATATCAATGGAAATCAAGTCACCTTAGTGGGGACGCTCACCGAAACCGCCCCCGACGTGTTTTCCTACAGCTCAAGTCCTACCGATCGCATGCGGGTGATCTTCTTGGATGGTCGCATCTACGAAATCGTGATCAACGACGCTCAGGGCCCGGTGGGCGACCTCACTTACGATGATCACGAGGCGTTTCTCGATATTCATTCCATCTTCGACTACAACTTCACGGGTCCGGGGACATCCTTGCGCGTCCAAAGCCAGTCTGTCCCGGCCGACGAGTTCAATACCACCATCAATCAAGGGGTGGAAGGCACGGTAGAGTTGGAAGGGCAAACCTGGGAGTTTTCTGGGACGGTGACCGGGAACAAGCTCTGGATTTTGGCCAGCCAGTCTTCAACCGCTCGCGATGATCTCGAGATCAACGGCATGTTTGAGAGCGGGAGCAACCAAATAGAGATTGCCCAGACACAGTTCTACCGAAACGAGTTCTTCAGCATGTCGGGGGACAACTTCATTGAGTCCTCCGACGACCTGGCCATGATAGCGACTGACGGGACGGACACCATCGTGCTTTCGGAAGTGAACTACAGTTGGAGCGATACCGACGAGCGCGACCCGATTTACATGGGGAGCGGGCAACTGCTCCTCAACAGCAAGGTCATAGGAGATTTCGCCGTGGATCGGAACAGCGGTGAGTCTGGGGTAGTCCTCGTAGGCGGGGAAATCATTGCCTTTTAGAGCTTCCTGAAGCGAAGGCTTTAACCTAGGCCCGAGAAACTGGTAATCTAAGGACAGCTCACAAAGCTGGCTTCCGAGGATTTGGACAATGCGTATTGTGGTGACGGCACCCACTGGCAACATAGGCTCACGCCTATCCCGCAGTCTTTTGGACGCGGGCGCCGAGGTGATCGTGCTGGCAAGACATCCAGAGAAAGTGAAGGACCTCGCCGTCCACGGCGCCCAGGTCTGCGCCGGAGACTTGTCTAATCTTTCCTTCGTTGCCGAGTCTTGCGTTGGAGCCAACGCACTTTTCTGGCTGACTCCCCCCAACCCCCATCTTGAAGACCTGCACGCTGAGCAAGGTGGCCTGGGTCGTGTGGCGGCGGGAGCTGTGCGAGCCTCACGCGTGCAACGGGTGGTGAACCTGTCCTCGGTGGGGGCCCAACTGGAAGAGGGCACCGGGCCCATCCTTGGTTTGCGAGCGGTGGAAGCTCTGCTCGATGCCTCGCCTGCGGCGGTCACGCATTTACGACCGGCGTTCTTTATGGAGAACTTCCTCTTTCACCTCGAGACCATCAACAGCATGGGCTCCATCTTCCTTCCCGTGGACGGATCGGTGAGCATCCCCATGGTGGCCACCCAAGACATTGCCATGATTGCGGCCAAGCGGCTCTTGGATAACGGATGGTCCGGGCGCTCAGTGCAGGGAATTCACGGACCCCGCGACTACTCCTTCGACGAATGCGCGGACATCATTTCCGAAGTGCTAGGAAAGCCGGTGAAGCATGTTCGGGTTTCGCCCGATCAGGCGCGCGAGGGCATGATGGGAATGGGCATCTCCAGCGGAACCGCCGATCTCTACATTGAAATGTACGACGCGATCAACCGAGGCACCTTGGTGGTTTCCGAGCCTCGATCCGACACCACCACCACGCCCACGGAGTTCAAAGACTTTGTGGCGGCTACGCTAGTTCCCGCACTCGCTTAAGCTCCAGGCTACCTCACTCGCCTAATCGTCGAAAACCAAGTGCGGAGGCGCTATTTCGTGAGGACGAGCTTGATGACGCGACGCTCTGAGCCTTGCCCCTCTACGGTGAGGCGCAAGAAATAAATGCCCGTCGCGAGTTGTCTTCCGGAGCGATCCTTGGGGACAAAGGAGCTTTGATGGTAGCCCGGTTCAAGTGTGCCAAGAGGTGTTGTTCTAACAAGCTGGCCACTTGCATTCAATATCTCAAGCACAACTTTAGCCTGGGTTTTGAGGTCAAAACTCAATAAGGTGCCCGATGAGCGAATGGGGTTGGAAGCAGCTCGAAATAAACTCGTCGGAGTGAGTG
>JABDJR010000532.1 GCA_013003415.1 Candidatus Eiseniibacteriota bacterium
GGGTTGACCCAAGTAGGTAGGGTTTTGCATCCCTGGGTCGAAGGTGGGGCTGTTTTGATCGAGGTCGAAGCGCCACAGGTCTACACCGGCGGGCACACCGCGAATACCACCTACGTAACAGTTGCCGCGAATGTCCACACGCACGCTGGGCTCACCGTCGGAAGCGGCAATAGGGGCCTTCAGGGCAACATTCTCACTAAAGGTGAGGGTTCCCGCCTGATAAATCGGAGTGCGGGGGTTGGCCGTTGCCGCTATTTCTGCCTCGCCCGCGTAGTTGTCTCCCGGGCCAACCGACCAGGCAACAATGTTGCAGACGTATACCAAAGTATCCACGACGACCGAGTCAGCCAGTGAAATGAAGGTCTCTTCAAAGGCAGTGGTTCCCTGGCCCGAACTCGCAACGACAGGACCATTGACAGTGTTCTGATGGATGTAGAGGTCATAGTCGTTGGCGAGAAGAAGCCAATCCATGCGGACACGAATTCTCGTATTCGGGTATGTGCCCGGCGCGAGTTTTAGGGTAAACGTTTCGCAAGTTACGCCGTCCACACAGGTGGATTCGTCGCTATTGGCTCCGGAAATGTTTCCTCCGGTCCAGGAGAGATAGGTTGTTCCCGAATCGAGAGTTCCCGACGAGGGTGTTGCGGCAAAAGTAGGTTGGAATCCGCAAATCGAGATCAGGAGGGCCAAGGCGACGGCGCCCAACGAAAGCCCAAGACTCTGTCCCGAGGAGCGGGGATTCCCAGCGGATGGTGACATAAGTGAACTCCTTCCTTCCGCGCTCCAAAAAAGAGACACGGACCCAGGTTTAGGAGCTTAAGAATGGGAAATCAGACTTGCCGCGGGCTTGCCTGAGTCCTTGGGGGGCTTCCGAACTTAGTGTGGGGCATGCAACTAGAAAATATTGGAGACCGGTGGAGCTAGAAGGAGACGGTGAATTGGTTATAGAAAATGGCGTTCGATTCACCTTCACCGGATCTTGAAACCACGGTATTGAATTGCCACCGTGCGTTGGCGTGAAACGCGTAACCAATTTGCCCGGTGAACAACCAGAACGCTTCGTCATCCTGGCTCGTGTCGCGGTCAATACGCTCCACTCGAGCGCCTGGGTGCCATCCCACCTGGGGTTTGTGAACAACTTCAAGAAAGAACGATCTAAAGTTCTGCACACGGTGTGGGATGCTGTCGGGAAGGGCATTCTTAATTTCGCCACCAAATACTTCGCCGACCACAACGAGATCATTGATTTTGAGTTCTGCGTCGAAACCCACCATGGCCTCGGACCTGGGGTACGATTCCCCGCCGGTGATGGCTACGTTTCCTCCCACGGAAAGAGACTTGGCGACATCATGTTCCAGTCTGGCCACCAACTGCTTTCCTGAATCCGTATCTTGCCGGGAACCTTGAGGGGCGCCATTAAACACCCCCAACCAAGCCTGCCCCTTAAGAGGCAGCTGATTCAGGCCAAGCATGGCGCCCTGGTCCCGGGTGGTCACTTGCCAATCGCTGAGAATCCCAACCGCAGCGGCGCGATCGATCATGTTGGGGTTGGACCCTGGATAGCGAAACCAATGGCGGCTAAAGGGTTTTCGGAACTGGCCCACGCGAAGAAAGGGTTTTATCTGGGACTCGATGTCGGGGTTCCATTGAAAGTAGGCATCGCTGACACCAAGGTTATCCGGGTTCACGTTCAAGCTCAGCTTGGTGATGAGATTGGACTCGGGATTTGCGGCAAACCCCATCCTGGCCCGCCGGGTTCTGAAGGTTGTTTCCGGATCCGACCCACCATCGATCACGAACCAGGTTTGCATGTACCCCGAGATTTCGACATCTAAGGATTCGGAATCAGCCGATTGGCTTCCACCCAAAAGGAAGGCAACGAGAAGAACGAGAGAAAACTTGATTCGCATGCGACCCCCACTGAATACCCCAACTCACTGTCTCAGAACGAAGTAGTCCACGTCCTCTCCTAGAAGTCAAGAATCCCCCAAGCGCAGCATGAAAAATTCAGCCTGAAATATGGGGGGATTCTATGAGGTGAGTCCTCCACTTCTCATGTGCATTATGAAGAGGAGATCCGTGCTATGAAACGATGGATACTAGGGTTGCTCACCCTGGCCATGATGACCCTTCCGGGGCCAGATACTGAAGCTGGCACACCCGATAACGGGACACTTACAGAGACGGTCACGGTGTTGAACTATACCGCCGGGCCGTTTCTGGTTTCTAATCCGACCGGGGTGAATGGGGACCCACCCGTTTGTCTTCCTGAAACCTGTGACGACTACACGCTGACCGTGAATTTGCCAGCCAACTATCAAGCATCCAATCCGGACGAGCGCGTTGTGATCCAAATCGCCTGGGCCAACGCCAACACCGATTTTGATGTCTATGTTTTGGAAAATGGTCAAGAAAAGACCGACGCCGCAACCTCAAATAACCCGGAAGTCATCGTGCTCCCGGCTGAGTCTGCGGTGTACACCATACGTGTTGTTGCTTTTGCGGTGGCCGGAGATACGTTCAACGGGACGATCACTCTGGGTACCCCGACAAGCGCCGGCACCGGGGTGGGCCTCTACGAAGTCAGTAACGACGTTTTTACCTGCAACACCCATCTCACCGGTCAGGAAGGGATCTTCAGTCACGATGGCGATGCTGAGCCAGGAGTCAAATTTACGCCTGATGGCGTAGCTTGGGTCGGTTCGAATGCCGGCCTCGGAGCTGGGATCGGCCTTTGGCGGATCAGTGACATCTGCGCCCAAGACTTTACGTTTCTCGGATCGCCGGATGCGGGTGCGGGGGGCGGTGATGTAGACATCGTGGTCGCCACCGAGCCCAACATCAACGGTTTCTACAACATCTACACTTCTAGCTTAACGTTGGCCAATGTGACTTCCTCCGTTTCGATGGACGGCGGGGCCACCTTTATTCCAACCGTGGTTTCCGATGTCACTCCCATCAATGATCGACAGTGGAACGCCGCCTATGGAGCCGGCACGGTTTATCTCTCCTATCGCTCTCTCAACACAGGAAATGAACTGTTTGTCGTGCGCTCCGATGCCAACGGACTCCCGGGAACCTTCGTGGGGCCCTTCTTGGTTTATGCCGATGTTGTTGTCGACGCGGCTTTGGCTACGCAATTAGGGAACATGGTCTGTGACCGACGTCCAGGTGCCAACACACCCGTCGCAAGTGGTCCCAACGGCGAGGGCAACGTCTATCACGGGTTCGTGCTACAGGGAAACAAAGTCTATGTAGCTGTATCCAAAGATTTCGGGGTCACCTGGTCCTCCAAGCTTGTGTTCGAGGGTCCTCTAACCGACGCCTACGACCACAATTTCACTTGGGTTGCGGTTGATGACGCGGGGAATGTGTACACCTGCTTCTCCGATGGAAACGACTGTTTCTATGCCGTATCTCAAGATCAAGGGGACACTTGGTCTCAACC
>JABDJR010000484.1 GCA_013003415.1 Candidatus Eiseniibacteriota bacterium
CATTAAGGGGGTCGTCACCGCCGAAGATGCTTTGCTATGCGTCGAACATGGAGCCGACGGGGTCGTGGTTTCAAATCATGGGGGTCGATAGCTCGACGGAGCAGTGGCCACCCTCACCGCACTTCCCGAGGTTGCCGAGGCCATTGCCGGACGCATGCCCGTCCTTTTCGATGGCGGCATTCGTCGCGGGACCGAGGTTTTTAAGGCGCTTGCTTTGGGGGCAGACGCCGTCTGTATTGGAAGAGCTTTTTGCTATGGGCTCGCGGCCTTCGGAGAAGAGGGTGTGGTGAAAGCTCTGGAGATTCTGAATCGAGAACTCCACGATGTCATGCAACTAGCGGGGACGCCCAACTTAAAGGCTATTGGCGCCGCCAACGTGCGCCGACGACCCTAGTCCAACGAACCGAAGACGAGGACCTTTTCATGTCGATGATTGCTCGCCCGGAAGTTACCGAATACCATCAGGCCTATCAGCCCTACGTTGAAGCCATACCAACCGACAATCTGCTTGAGGCTCTCGAATCCCAGCTCGTGACCCTGGGAGAGTGGCTGCAAAAACAACCCGCCTCCGTGTGGGACCATCGATACGAAGAGGGGAAGTGGTCGGTCAAAGAAGTGCTTGCCCACATTCTGGATACAGAGTGGGTGTTTACCTACCGTGCATTAAGATTTGCCCGGGGCTTGAAAGAACCTCTTCCCGGAGTCGATCAAGACGAACTCATTGCCGGGGGGAACTTCGACCAGCGTCCCCCCGCGAGCTTGCTCGAAGAGTTCGGCCATTTGCGCCGCGCCAGTCTAGTGATGTTCAAGAGCCTGACCCCAGAGGCGTTGCTCCGCGAAGGCACCGCGTCAGATTGCCAATTCACATCACGGGCTTTGGTGGCGATTATTGCCGGTCATGCCTGGCATCATCGAAACGTGTTGGTAGAACGCTACGGATTACAAAACGCTTAGCTTAGAGGTACCTCAGATGAAACGAATCGCTGCAGTTCTTGTTCTTATTCTCTCTCTCGGTGTGTCGCCAGGTCTCCACGCTCACGAAGAAGCCAAGGACATCAATGCCATGTCTCAGTACGTGGTGGGGCTGATCTACAAAGGCGATGCCTGGAAGCCCGGAGATGCGGAGGGTATCCAGGAGCTACAAATGGCACACCTAGCCAATATTGGGCGTTTGGCCGAAGAAGGGCTCTTGGCGCTGGCCGGCCCCTTTGCCGACGATGGAGATCTCCGGGGTCTATTCTTCTTCAACGTGAAAACGGTCGAAGAGGCGCAGAAGCTTGTCGATAGCGATCCTGCGGTGATGGCCGGGCAACTCCGCGTAGAGCTGCACCCCTGGTGGGGCACTGCTCTACTCGCCACCTTCTACAACGATGCGGTGGAAAGAGCGAAGCAAGAACCATGAGAGCGAAACTCTCCGAGGAGCGTCGGGCGGATCTGCTAAAAGAGTTTCAAGCGTTCTTCAAGGAAACCTACGACGAAGAGATGACGGCGTTTCGAGCCGAGCGGATTCTGGAGTTCTTTATGAAAGAGCTTGGCCCCACCGTGTATAACCAAGGTATTCAAGATGCACGCGTGTTCATGGCGCACAAACTTGAAGATCTCGATGCCGAGTTCTACGAGCCGGAGCCCGAACGTTGAGCCCCTACCGAGCCCTGCTCAAAACGAAAGCCTATCTAGGCGGCAAGTGGGTCGAAGCAGCGTCTGGAGACCACTTCCCGGTTGTTGATCCCGCCCGGCAAGCCACTGTGGCGGAAGTCGCCAATTGTGGCGCTGTCGATGCGGAGCGTGCGGTAGAAGCCGGGCAAGCCGCCTTCCAAACATGGAGTCG
This sequence comes from Candidatus Eiseniibacteriota bacterium, assembly GCA_013003415.1. Lineage (GTDB taxonomy): Bacteria > Eisenbacteria > RBG-16-71-46 > JABDJR01 > JABDJR01 > JABDJR01. Next base: position 1,829 of record JABDJR010000484.1, read on the forward strand.
CACCACCGCAGAGCACCGGGCCATGGTGTTGCAACAGTGGCACGATCGCCTTCTCGAACATCAAGATTCTCTTGCTGCTTTGATTACCTTGGAAATGGGGAAACCTTTAGCGGAGGCGCGGGGCGAAGTGGCCTATGCTGCCTCGTTCTTGAGGTGGTTTGCCGAGGAGGCTCGCCGAGTCTACGGCGAAATCATTCCCGCAAGCTCCAATGACAAACGGTTGTTTGTTCTAAAGCAACCGGTAGGGGTGACCGCCGCCATTACACCATGGAACTTTCCCGTGGCCATGATTGCTCGGAAAGTCGCACCGGCTCTGGCTGCCGGGTGTTCCATGATCGTGAAGCCGGCCGAGGATACCCCGCTGTCTGCCCTGGCTATGGCGCACCTCTTCGAGGGACTCGATGCTCCCGCGGGGGTGTTCAATGTGGTGCCCACCCAAGATCCGAAAGAGGTGGGGAAGGTTCTTACAACCCATTCTGCGATTCGGAAAATCTCGTTCACGGGTTCCACCGCCACCGGCAAGAAGCTGATGAAACAGGCGTCAGACAGCGTCAAACGCGTTTCTCTGGAGCTCGGCGGGAACGCGCCCTTTATCGTGTTTGCCGATGCCGACATGAAGGCGGCGGCCGAGGGGGCGATGGTCAGCAAGTACAGGAACGGTGGCCAAACCTGTGTGTGCACCAATCGCATCTTTCTAGAGTCGGGAAGCGAGCAAGCCTTCCTCGATGAGTTTCTCCCCCTAGTGAAACAACTCAAGGTGGGACCCGGCATGGAGGAGGGGAACCAGGTGGGTCCCCTCATTAACGAAGACGCGTGCAAGAAAGTGGAGACTCTGGTGGGCGATGCCGTTCGTCAGGGAGCTGAGGTTGTGCATGGTGGGGGGCGACACGAACTTGGGGGAACCTACTTTCAACCTTCGGTGCTCCGCAATGCAAATCCGTCCATGCGGATTTCTCAAGAAGAAATCTTCGGCCCTGTTTCTGTGCTTTCAACCTTCAAGAGCGAAGGCGAAGTCATTCAGCTGGCAAACGACACGCCTTATGGGCTGGCCGCCTACTTTTACTCTCGAGACACAGCCCGAGTTTGGCGGGTGGCGGAACAGCTGGAATACGGCATGGTGGGGGTGAATACGGGTTTGGTTTCCACGGCTCAGGCGCCTTTCGGCGGTGTGAAAGAATCGGGAATTGGTCGGGAAGGCTCGCATCATGGCATTGACGAGTATCTCGAAATCAAATACGTGTGCCTGGGCGGGCTCGAACCATGACCTCACCCTACGACGCTCTCGCTCCTTACTACGATGAGGTGGTTCGGGGGAGGCGCGACGATGCCAAAGTGCTTCGTCAGGTTCTGAAGAAGTATCGTTGCCGGCCCAAAACCGTTCTTGATCTAGCTTGTGGATCGGGGAAGCTCACCAAGGAGTTCAAGAACGCCAAAGTGACGGGAATCGATCTCTCTCCCGGCATGTTGACCTTGGCGCGGGAGCAGCTCCCAGAGGCGACGCTGCTCCAGGCGGACATGCGGTCCCTGCGTCTGCCGGGTCGGTTTGATGCTGCTTGGTGTATGTATGACTCCATGAATCATCTGGCCAACTTTCGCGATTGGACACGCACCATGCAAACCGCCCATCGCCATCTCAACCCGGGCGGGGTGTTTGTGTTTGACGTCAACACGGTGACAAAACTGGAAGCCATGGTCGCCGACTCTCCCTTCATGCACCACTTCAAGAAGGGCATGCTAGTCACCGAGGTGTCGAAGCAAAAGAGCCGCTACCTATGGCAGCTGAATATCTTCGAGCGTCAGAAGGACGATCTGTACCGACTCCAAGAAGCGGAAATCCCCGAAACCGCCTATGAAACCGAACGTATCCTTGAAGTGATGGAGCGGACTTTCGAAGATGTCACCATTCTCGACCCGGTGAGGAAGCGTCCCAGTAAGCACTCCTTGCGACTCTACTTTGCCGGCCGCAGAGCGAAGATGAAGTAGATCCCATGAAGCCAGGCAGAGGGCTCGTTAGGAAATTTGCTATAATAAAAAGATAGGCTCCGTTGCCAAGGCGATCCAAACTGGGTCGAAAAGGCCTATGTCCCAATGAGGAGGATGCCCTCATGAGTAGCAATCCGTCTGAGTTTCACTGGCTATGGTCGTTTCTGATCCCCGGGAGCGTGCTCATTCCGGCCATGATTTACCACTGGTTGGAAGTGTGTGCACAGAAGCTGCTAAACGACGACGAAGACAGTCACCCCTTCGATATTGGCAATTTCCCAGACCTTGGATAGGATGGCCCCCGGGAGGGGCCAATGAGTCACAAATCTGCAGAGCACGAAGCGGTCTGGAAAACGGTTCAGAGTATTAATGAAGCTTGGGTTATGGGGCAGTTGCAAAAACTCTCCGAGTATTTCCGCCCAAACATGGTCATGGTATTACCCGACTTCGAGGGACGCGCGGAAGGCGCAGAAGCCATCATCAACACCTACAAACAGTTCTGTGACAACGCCACCGTGTATCACTTCATGGAAGGCGAGAACCCTCACATAGACATCGATGGCAATACGGCCATGGTGTGCTATTCCTACGAAGTGAAGTACGGACTAGGCACTACGATCTTCGAAGGCGAGGGTCAAGAGATCTGGGCCCTCGTGAAAGATGACGGTCGCTGGCAGGCAACCTGGCGCATGATGACCGATATCGAAGAACGAGAAGCCAGCGAGTAGTTGTGGGTAAGCAACTCGCACTTGCGGTCGGGTTGCTCGCTTTTCTTGTTGGTCTGGCTCCTGCTTCCCCGCTAGAAGATCGCCCCAAGATCTCCCTGCATCTTGAAGGCATGTCCAGCAAAACTTGCCAGACCCCCTCGCGGGACTCCTGCTATGAGACCGTGGTGGCGGGAGAATTAAACACTCCCTACTACGCCTATCTGATCGTCGACGCTATTCCGGACTCCTATCGCCTCTATAAGGGACTATCCTGTGGCATTGAGTATCCCGAGCCTTCAGGATCGGCAACCGGTTTAGGGGTGTTTAGTTGGACCTCCTGTTCCGCTCTCCAGTTTCCCAGTGAAGCATGGCCCGCCTCAGGCTCGGGAACGCGATTGACTTGGGATGGGTGTCAGTTTGACACCCCCATTGGGGGCTTCTTCTACATGTACGCCTACGGGGAAGCGAGTCTTCGCGTGGTCGAAAACACAACCGTTGAGGGAGGCCCAGAACTTCTAGTCTCCAATTGCGCGGGAGAAGAAATGTCTGTTTCTCCGGCGGACATCGGACATCTGCAGTTTAGTGCCGGGGCATCGGTGCAGGGGTGCAATCCTTGTTTTCAAGATTGCTCCATGGCTGTGAGCTGCGCGGTTTCCAATCGCTTCATCGAGTTTGAAGCCATGCGAACCGGTGGAAAGGCTTTCCAGACCGTCACGATCAAGAACGTCGGCGACGTAGTCATTGAAGATCAAGTTCGCGTTGTCGGCGGCTCCGGGTTTTTTAGCCTTGTTTCTGGTGATGAACCTTTCGTCCTCGACCCAGGTGAAGAACATGACTTTGAGATTCAATTCCAACCTTCAACCGAGCTTTCAACAACGGGATTCGCTGAGACAGATCACTGCGGCGCGTTTGTGTTCCGGGGGAATGGGCTGGCAAGGTGCCTGGATCTAGTGCGCCCTGGGCCGATGGTGGCCAAGGTGGGAGAGACAACGACGCTGGATTACACGCTGACGAATGATAGAGATGCGGATGTCGAGATCGTGATCACACTGGGGCACCGAGATTTCTCTCTTGTGTCCGAGGATCGTTTCTACTTGGCTGCCGGAGATTCGCGGGTACTGACCTTTGCATACCACCCTAACATTAGTTCCCGCCAATCTCTTTGCAGTGTCTCTTTCGGAGGCCTCTGTCCGGCTCTGCGCCTTACCGGTATTCCGGACGGCGACTGTATTTCTGAGCCGGGATCCATAGATTTTGGAGATACGTTTGTAGGCACAACCACAGAGGCTTATTTCATTCTACGAGCGGAGGGCGACGCGGACAAAACGATCACACTAGATAACGAATGCCCTGCCTTTGCGGTGAACGCGGGCACGGTTGAGTTTCGGCGCTCAAAGTACTTTGCCGTAACTTACACCCCGACTGAGGTCGGTCCGAGCGACTGTAGAATCACAATCGATGGAGATTGTGATCTAGCCGTACGAGTCTATGGCCGGGGGGTGCTTCCCGATTCAACCGTTTCGTTTACCCCCCAGGCTCTTGAGTTCGGGGATGTAGAGATCGGTTCTTCGGCAAGTCTGCCGCTAAAGATCCAAAACCGTGGCAATGTAACCATCCGGGGTTCCGTAGATGTTACTTGTCCGGGGTTCTCCCACATGGGATCACCCGACTATGAGCTTGCTCCCACAAAATTCAGGGTCTTCATGATCAACTTTGAACCTCAGAGCCTGTTCGAACTGGAATGTACGGTCGATACAGGGCTTGGGCTTGTGCCCGTGCGGGGTGTAGGGATACCCGTCCCTCCCAATGACGATGAAACTCAGGCCGAGCCATTCGCTCTACTCCAAAACTCTCCCAACCCGTTCCGAGGGTCGACGAGCATTCGATTCCGGGCAGATGAGCCGGCGTGGGCTGACCTTCATGTTTTTGACATGACTGGTCGCGAAGTCGGTGAACTGTTTTCCCGGCAAGTCGATCCCGGCATCTATGAAGTTGCTTGGGACGGCAAGGATTCATCTGGAGAACGACTTGGGGCCGGAATCTACTTCTACCGCGTGCGGGTAGGGGCTCAAACCGCCACAAAGAAGATGTTACTTCTGCCGGTGAACTAGCTCTCTCCTAGAACGCGCAACCGCATTTGGCTAGTTTGAATTCCCCACGACTCTCTTCAGGCCACCCCAGGTTGTTTCCTCAACCGGTGTACCACCTACGCAAGGTATGGCACAACTTTCCGTGTCGTTGAAGATGCACGGGTCGTACCCATTGATGTTTCCAAAGCCTAGAGCGGAGGTGAAGCTGTCTGGGACGTCAGACGCCACATTTGCGCAGTTGGCTACCTCGGCATGGGTATCTGGAGTGCCGGTTAGGTTTGGGG
>JABDJR010000565.1 GCA_013003415.1 Candidatus Eiseniibacteriota bacterium
GAGTTTTCTTTGAGCGCCTTACATTTCCAAAGGCTCTTCGTGCGCTCACGGTAGAGATAAGACTTCAGTTTCTTTTCCCACGTGCTGTAGCTTCGCTTCTTCAACGCCGCTCCAGGCAAGGGGCCAAAGGAACCGCGTTCTTCGGGCTCATCTTCGAGCTCGATGTTCGTTGCATCGACCTTCGTAGACGCTTCCCAACTCGCCCCGGTCTCTTCGATGGGAGCAAGAAGCGTTTCCTCATACCAGTGATCGAGATCGGTTCCCGCTTTGGTGAAGTGCAAGCGCGTGTCGGCCATGAGCTGCGGCCGGTAGACCATTTCCTCTCCGTCACGAAGGGCGCCGGTACGAGGAATGAACTTCTCTTCAATTTCCGGAGGCAGAACCGGTCGACTGGCTGCGGCTTTGTCTTTGGCCTTTGCTTTCACCGCCTTGGGGGCTCCGGCCGCTTGGGTAGCTGCTGCTTCCTTAACCTTCCCCTTCATGAGCTTTTGAATATGTTGTCGCGTGAGCGGACCGCGCAGGTAAGACAACACCCAACGCGTATGGAAAAGCACGGGTTCGTTTTCGTGAACATTGTTCAACAGGAAGACCCGACTTTTCAGCCCGGACAGAATCGATTCCATTTTGGAGCGATCGAAACCGGCACCAGCCGCGGCGGAAGCGCCTTCCAGTCCGTCGAGCACGCGCATTTTGTCGCGCTCGGTTTGCAATCGTCCCAAAAACCAGGTTCCGGTGTTGGAAAGACCTTTGTAATCGAGGTCCACTGGGTTTTGAGTAGCTAGAACAACGCCCAGCCCAAAGGCACGAGCTTGCTTGAGCAGGGTGAGCATGGGTGTCTTGCTGGGCGGGTTCTTGGTGGGCGGGAAGTATCCAAACACCTCATCCATGTAAAGCAACGCCCGCAGACTCGTGGTTCCGGCCTGGCTCCGAACCCAGGAAAGCATTTCGTTCAGAATCAGCGTGACCACGAACATGCGTTCGCTCTCGCTTAAGTGAGCGATGGATAGGATCGCAATCCGGGGTTTGCCTTCGGGAGTCCACAGCAACTGCTGGATGTCGAGAGGCTGCCCTTCCATCCAACTGGCAAAGCCGGGCGATGCCAGCAAGTTGTTGAGCGTCATGGCCAACGCGAAGCGATCCTTGGACGGATAAAACGAATCCAAGTCCATGACGCCAATGCGATCAAAGGGCGGCGCCTGAATTTCGCGAATAAGCGAAGCAAGATCGAGATCTTTGCCTTCGGTCCACGCCGCTTGCACGATGTTGGACAGGAGAATGTGTTCCCGGCTCTGAAGTGGGTCCGCGTCTATGCCCAACAGGGCTAGCAATCCTGAGACGGAAGCTTTCACACGATCGCGGAAGAGATCGCCGTCTTCGCGCACCGCCTCACTGGGAGCGTTGAAAGATTTCAGGATGGAGATAGGAACACCGGCATTGCTGCCCGGCGTGAAGATCGTGAGATCAACCGCATCGCGGAACTTCTTGATCCGTTTGCCGTCTTGTCCCCAACTGGCCAAACCGTTCTTCCAAAGAGCGGACACCTTCTTAGCGTGTTCCGGGACCGTGTTGCCTTTGCGGGTGGCTTCGCCAGGATCGATCCAAGGCTCAAAATCTTTAGGAGCGAGATTCGGGAAGGTGAGTAGCAGGTTTCCCAAGTCGCCTTTGGGATCGATGGCCAGCGTGGGAATACCGTCGATGGCGGCCTCTTCCAGCAGCGACAAACACAAACCGGTCTTGCCACTTCCCGTCATGCCGACACACACCGCATGGGTGGTGAGATCTTTGGCATCGTAGAGAATGGTCTCGTCGGTTACGTCTTGGGTGTCGTGGTCGAAGGTCTTCCCAAGATAGAAGGCACCCAGTTTCTCGAATTCCTGCATCGTGATTCCTTTTAAAAGCTCATAAGAAGGCTGAATTGAGACGGAGACAGTCTAAGAAGACTCCCCAAAGTCTGGCAATGGATTCTGGAGCCCGGCTCTCTGAAGACCCCATCCGAATGCTAAGTGTATTCTGTACAGCCATTTAGGGCAACGATACAGAAAAACAATAACCAGCATCCATCATTGACCCGGACCCTGGAAGGCGATATTATTCTTCTTGAGATTGAGTCTCAGTATCAATCAGCGACCTTTTTAGTCCTTTTTATGGATTTACCGCGTCAGCTCATGACGCGTTTTTGCTTATCAGATTTTCCTATCGGAATTGAATTAGGTGGAGGATTCGTTATGAACAGGGGTTCGCGCCGTACCTTGGATCGCGCGGTTTATTATGGGGTGGCGCTCGTTCTAGCGCTCATCATCTTAGCCATTGCTAAGAACAGCGAGGCCGCAGAAACCGCGGCCGAAGAGAAATCTCAGGAGACTTCCCAGACTCAGAAGAAGACGTCCGAAACGAAAAAGAAGAAGAACGACCCTCAGGTTAAGAAGCTCGATCGTATTCGGGTGGTGGGACAGAGTTCCCGAGCCAAACGCAAGACCGGTTCGGTTCACGCTATCTCCAAAAGCGATCTTGAAGATCAAACCGCAGCTAGCGCCGATATTCACAAGCTGCTGCTCACCATCCCAGGAGTCAACATTCAAGAGGAAGAGGGCTATGGCCTTCGCCCCAACATCGGCATGCGGGGTACCGGAAGCGATCGCAGTTCGAACATCACCCTGATGGAAGATGGCGTTCTCATTGCCCCTGCCCCCTACGCCGCTCCGGCGGCCTATTATTTCCCTTCGACGGACCGTCTTGAGGGCATCGAAGTTCGAAAGGGATCGAGCGCCATTAAGTACGGCCCCCGCACCAATGGTGGCGCGCTCAATCTCATTTCGACTCCGGTTCCCAATGACTTCCGCCTCGACCTGAAAGCAGCGGGTGGAGGCGACGATACCAAGCGGATCACGGCCAAATATGGCGACAGCGAGGGCCCGATCGGCTGGATGTTAGAAACCCACCAAGCGGAAACCGACGGGTTCAAGGTCCTCGATGGTGGCGGCGAAACCGGCTTCGATATCGAAAACTATGTGGGTAAGCTTCGCTGGTCCAGTGCTCTGGGAGCCGATTTCTATCAGGAAGCCGAACTTAAGCTCGCCTATCGCGACGAGCTTTCTCGCTCTAGCTACCTGGGCCTCACCGACGAGGACTTTGCGGACAATCCCTACCGCCGCTATGCCGGCTCGGCCCGCGACGAAATGAACAACGAGCACAAGCAGATCCAGCTGCGTCACTTCATGCAGGCCACGTCCACCATCGATGTGACGACGACCCTTTACCGCAACGAATTCCAGCGCAATTGGTACAAGCTCGACAAGGTCACCGCAGACGGAGCGTCGGTGGGCATTGGCTCCATTCTGGAAGATCCCACCCGTTACGCCGATCACATGGCCATCATTCGTGGTGAGGTTAGCTCTTCCGACGGCGCCCTTGAACTGAAAGCCAACAACCGGGAGTACTTTTCTCAGGGAGCCGAGGCGATTGTGGGCGTACTCACGGAACTTGGTCGCACCGAACACGATGTTGAGATCGGGTTGCGGTTGCATCAAGACGAAGAGGACCGCTTTCAGCACAGCGATAAGTACCGCATGGAAACGAATGGCGTCGATGAAGGGGGCACGTTGGTTCTGACGGAGCGCGGTGTCCCCGGCCTGGATGGTGGCGGGAACAACCGCGTCAACAAAGCCAGCGCGGTGGCAGCGTTTGTTCAAGACCGCATTAGCCTGAACCGGTGGACGTTTACCCCAGGGGTACGCTTCGAGCACATCACCACCGAGCGTGAGCAATACGACGCCGGCAACGCGGACCGACTGGAAGCACCGACAGTCTCGGAAAACACCACCGATGTGTTCATCCCCGGGTTTGGTTCCCATCTTCAAATCAATGAGAACTTCGATGCCTTTGCCGGCATCTACCGTGGCTTCGCCCCTCCCGGCCCGGGTGCCGACGACAGCACCAAAGCCGAGAAGAGCTGGAGCTTTGAACTGGGCTTTGGAGCCCAAGGCCGAGGCGTGAGCTTCAACGCAACCGGGTTCTATAGCGACTACAGCAACTTGTTGGGCAAAGACACTTTTGCTTCGGGCGGCGAGGGAACCGGCGATCTATTCAACGCCGGCGAAGTTAGGACTTACGGTTTGGAGACGAG
>JABDJR010000577.1 GCA_013003415.1 Candidatus Eiseniibacteriota bacterium
GTCCACTCGTCATTGTGGGTCGCGTTCTGCTTCTTCCCTTTCGAGCTGCACTCGAAAAGGTGGTTGCCTTTACCGACGGATTCCTGACTTCCATCTCTGAATCCCTTTCCGTCGAGGATTGGAGAAACCGCATGGATCAGGAGATTCTTTGGCTCCACGGTGGAGGGGATACCAACGAAGTGGATGAGGTCTTAGCGTCGATTCATGAGTTTGGTACAACCATGGTCGATGATGTGATGGTTCCGCGAGGCGACGTGGTGGGTATTTCGGTGGACGCGACGGTGGAGGAGGCAAGAGTCCTGGCCAAAGAAGAAGGTTTTAGCCGGTATCCCGTGTATCGCGATTCGATGGACAACGTGGTCGGGGTGCTTCACGTTTTAGACCTTCTCCACGCGAACCCGAAGGACACGATTAAAGGGCTCGCCCGTGATCCACTCATTACCAACGCCACCAAGTCGGTGGAGCGCTTGCTTAGTGAGTTCCAGGGGTCCTACAACCAGCTCGCGGTGGTTGCCGATGAGTTCGGTGGCATCGCGGGGATTGCCACGGTCGAAGATTTGCTTGAAGAACTTGTGGGAGAGATCCACGACGAAACCGATAACAAGGAGAATCCGGTGCGCCGGGTTGAGGCCGGGGTTTATATCGTGGAGGCTACGGCTCGAGTCGACGAGCTGAATGAATCCCTGGGACTAAACCTGCCCGAAGGCGAATACGATACACTAGGAGGGCTCGTCCTTGAGCGTCTCGAACGCATTCCGCGAATCGGAGAACGACTCCAGGAAGATGAAGTGGGAATTGAGGTTGCCGCAGCCGAGCCCAACCGTATTCACACCATTCGATTGACCGTCCGCAAGGAAACCGCAAAAAGGCACGATGGATGACATCTGAAGAACCCAAAAAACCTCTACCCAAAGTCCTCAAAGGAAACCTGCGTAGGCATTTCTTAACGGGCTTGCTCGTGGTGACCCCCACGGTGGTGGCGGCTTGGATTCTCTATCGTCTGTTTGCCTTCACCGATGGGTTGCTTTGGGAGAACATTCGCTTCGGTTGGGTGCGACCCGGAGGTATTCCCGGGGTAGGTGCGGTCACGGTTTTGGCTCTGATCTTGTTGGTCGGGGTCTTGGTGAATAACTACCTGGGTCGTCGCTTGTATGGGTTTTGGGAGAGCATGGCTGTCCGCATTCCCCTCTTCAACAAGATCTATCTAGCGGTGAAGCAAATTGGTGAAGCTTTGCTCGCCAACGAGAAGAACGTCTTTCGTGCCGTAGGCTTGATTGAGTATCCACGCCGAGGGATGTGGGCCATGGTTTTCCTCACCGAACCTCCGGGTTCGGAGATCCAAAAACACGTCGGAGAGAGCGCCATGTCGGTCTTTCTCCCAACCACGCCGAACCCAACTTCGGGGTTCTTTCTCATGGTGCCGGAAAAAGATATCCGTGTCTTGAGCATGCCCGTCGAAGACGGCATGAAAATGGTCATTTCGGGAGGGAGTTTCGTCCCCGTCGAATCGGCTCCTGGAGATATTGTCCCCATCAAAGAAGGGTCCAAACGTCGCTGGTGGCAGTCGAGAGGCTCGGCTTCGGACGCTGCTTCGGACTCTGCCCCGGACTCCCCGTCAGGGTCTCCTCCAGACTCTGCTTCGGATCCCTCGAGCTAGCTCATGGCGATTGAGAAGTCCGAAGCCATCATCCTTCGTACCCTCAACTTTCGCGATACGTCCAAAATCCTAACCGCCTATACGCTCGACCACGGCTTAGTGAGTTTGATTGCGAAGGGCGTTCGTGGTCCCAAACCCCGATTTGGATCCGCCTTAGAGATCTTTGCTCATGTGGATCTGGTGTACTACAACAAAGACTCCCGCGATCTTCAGTTGCTCTCCCAGGCGTCTCTGCTGGAGGCCCATTTGGGGCTGGCCTCCAATCTGGACCGCTATCGACATGCCTGCGCGGTGCTTGAGTTCTTGCTCAAGCTGCTGAGTGGACAGGAGCCACCAGGAAAGCTTTATCCTCTGGCTCTGCGTACCTTGGAAGTCTTGGAAAAGGCGCCGGTGGCCAGTCTAGGCTCTCTATTCCTTGCCTTCCAGATTAAGGCGGTTTCCTTTCTTGGCCATCGCCCCGAACTGTTCTCATGCATCTCTTGCCGGGAATCTCTTACCGAACCGGTTTACTTCGCCCCGCTCCATGGGGGTACGGTGTGTGACAACTGTGTGGTTGAGGTCGATGGAACACGGACGATCACTCAGAGTCAGCTCGGGTTCTTGCAAAGGCTCATGAAATCAACCTTGGCCGAATTGTTTGAAGATGTTCCCTCTTCCGAGTTTATGGCGGACACCCGCGGTATCTTCGAGTTGTTTCTAGCTTCCCAACTCGATCGCTATGAACCTTCACGATCCCTTCGCCAGATTCCCAATCGTCATGCTCTGGGCCTCCGCGAGGCTCTGAAGGCAGGGGACCCCCTCGGAAACTGAGCCCCTTTTCTATTCAGGGCTCCTCAAAACCCGCTATACTTACCCGCTTTTCTGATCCGGCAAGCTGCAAATCGCTTTAGGGAAAGGGGCCAAGCATGGCCGAAACCCGAACTTTTCAAGACATGTTGTTGGCACTTCAGGCCTTCTGGCACAAGCAGGGTTGCTTCCTAGCTCAACCCTATCCCAGCGAGGTGGGGGCAGGCACGTTCAACCCGGCCACCTTCCTTAGGGCGCTTGGCCCTGAGCCCTGGAAAGTGGCCTACGTAGAGCCCAGTCGGCGTCCCAAAGATGGTCGTTACGGCGAGAACCCCAACCGACTTCAGAATTTCTACCAGTATCAGGTTCTCTTGAAGCCGGTTCCCGAGAACATTGTGGCTCTCTACGAAGAGTCTCTTGAAGCGATGGGTATCGATCTTAAGCAGCATGATCTGCGGTACGTGGTTGATGATTGGGAATCCCCAACCTTGGGTGCCTGGGGCCTCGGCTGGGAAGTCTGGCTCGATGGCATGGAGGTCACTCAGTTCACCTACTTCCAACAGGTGGGCAGCATCGACCTCAATCCCTTGTCGGTTGAGATCACTTATGGGATTGAACGGATCGCAACCTATCTCCAATCCAAAGACCGGATCATGGATCTTCAGGTCACCGATGAGTACAGCTGGGCCGATCTAAACCTCGAAACCGAAAAAGAGTTTTGTGCCTTTAACTTTGAAGAAGCCAATGTTGAGCAACACTTCCACGCGTTTACTTCTTTTGAGGCCGAGGCCAAGCGCCTACTGGAAAAAGATCTTGTGGCACCGGGCTACGACTTCGTGATTAAGGCCTCCCACATGTTCAACATGTTGGAAGCGCGCGGGGCCATCAGCGTCACGGAAAGAACCGGTTACATTGGACGGGTACGAAACCTCGCGCGGATGGCGGCCAGAGCGTACGTCAGGCAACGTGAGCGTTTGGGTTTTCCGATGATCAAAGACGAAGCCAAGCGACTCGAAGCGGTTGCCGCCGCGGAAGCGGCTCAGGTGAAGGCGAACAAGAAAAAGAATAAGGGAAGCAAGTCTTCTAAGAAGAAGGAATCGGCCTAATGAAGCAC
>JABDJR010000593.1 GCA_013003415.1 Candidatus Eiseniibacteriota bacterium
GATGGGGACCAGGGACCGGTTCTCATAAATGAGCGATTCGTACATGCCGCAGCTCACAAAAAGGCGATCGGTAAATCGTTTTGGAGAGGCTCGGTAGTTGTTCACGAACTCTACCACAGGGTCAAAAGCCGGCCCGCGCTGGCTGGTTCCAATGTCCGTAAAGGCAAAAGACCCGGACTGGAGCAACACGCGGCCAAAAAAACCGGGGTAGCGAACCGCGGTAGAGAATGAGGCCACCGCGCCAAAGCTGGCACCCATAATGCCTCGGCCGCTGGGATCATCGATCAGTGGAAGTTGCGACGATAGACGAGGCACAAGTTCTTCCGTAATAAACCGAGCGTGATTCTCTTCGTTCGCGTACTCGTTCAAGCGTTTTTTGGGGTGAGTGAGAGCTACCACCATGGATGGAATCTCGAGGCGATGAATCAAGTTGTCTAAAACAACTTTGAGCTGGCTAAAACGGACGTAGTCCCCGCCGTCATGAACGACCAGCAACGGATAAGCTCGAGTGGCGCGAAACCGCGCCGGGGTGTAGAGAGTGACATGACGCTCGTCACCAAAGGCGGGGCTGTGAAAGGAGAAATCCTTCATGCTACCCGGACGTGTTTCCTCGTTTGGCATGGCCCATTCAGGAAACTCGTATCCTTCTCCTTGAACCACCGAATTGCTACCGAAAGGGTCATGGGCTTTTTGGTCGTTCAACGGGTCTTCAATAAGACGGTGTTGATCGCCTTGGACAACTTCAAACTTGTACTCAACCCTGGATTCTGGCGGCAGTTCCAACACCAAGAACCACAGATCGGAGCGCCCCACGCGCGTAAAGGCTTGCGTTGAGGCTAGTCCAAACACCCAATGACGTAGGTGCACTTCGTCGGCCTCACCGCGGTACACAAAAGTGACCGAGTATCTCTCGACGATCGGGAAGGGACCTTCGTTGTGGATGAAGTTGTCGATTTCTTCGTGGCTGGGGCTGTCTTTTTCTACCAGGCCACCGATTTTTAAGCCTTTGGTTTCCGAGGTCATGCCATCACCGCCGGTTCTAAGGTCCCGTTGGTTTTCATGCTCTTCAATTCTGACTTGGCCACCCATCCTTTACCGGGAGTCCATTCGCAGCGCGCGCCTTCGTTCATTGGAACACATTCGTGATCGGGGAAACGCCCGGCAAGCATTTGAACACGATGGGGATCTTTGAGATCGAGCCGATGACGCGCGTGAGGAAATGGCAGAAGCTTTTCGGCGATACCGAAACCTCTCTCAAGAACTTCGGCGTAGCCGCGCCCTTGAGGGGGGCGATCATGAAACAGGACGACACGGTCGCCCAAACACATGGCTCCTGCGGACCAAGCCAAGATCGTTCTTTTTCTGAGCTGTTCTTCCATGCCAAACAAACGCAATCGGTTTAAGAGGACGGCCACATGGCCTCCGGCAAGGGCGATCGTTTCGACCCCTTCGAGCTTCTTCGCAATTTCTTCTCTGCCCTGCCTAACGGAGTCACGCTCCCACCAACTCCACTTCTTATCGAAGGCGGCATGAATCTCGGCGATGTGCTCCAGATGTTCTTCGTCCAAGTCGCGGGCTGCGCTCAGAGCCTTCTCTAAACTTTGGGTAGCCGCCGGCACTTCTTCCTTGGCGATCAGACGGGACTGCAGTTCTTCGACCGCGCCCAAAGCGTAGGACAGCCGTACGCGATAGAACTTCTGCAAGGCTTTGAGCTGGGACTGGCGCGCGTGAAGGGCAAGGCTGAGTTCTCGATCTTGGCTCAGTATGATGTGGGATCGGTGGTAGAGACGCAGATTAAAGGCATCTCGTCCGACGTGGTCCAATAGCTCCTGGTCGTCTTCTTCTCGTTCCTGCCAGCCGGCGGTAATGAGCGCGATCGGCCCTCCGATGCCGTGCTCTTTCAGCGCACCATCAAGAATGGGCTGAAGTCGTTGGGGGCCAAAAAGGAAAAGGGACGGTTTTGCACTCATTAAGCTGCTCTGACTTGGACGCGTTCCCCAACGAGGTTCATGATGCGTCGAAGTTCGTCGTAGTCCGGATGACGTAAGCGGATCCAGGCATTGGCCATGTATCCGGCTTCAACCGATTGGGTTGGTGTTCCTTGCGGAGGAATGTGAGAGTCGATGATCATGCTTTCCAATTCGTTCATCACCTGATCTAAGCCCTCATAACCCACGATGTGGCCGTCGCGGTCGGGCCTGAGGTTAATGATGCCCGCGGAAAAGCGGCGAGAAGGGGCTGCGGAGGGGCTCTGATGCACGATGGCGTGAGCCCACTCCCGGTAGATGTCCATGTCGTTCCCCGCGCGGTAAAGATCCCACGCGCCCACTCCCGGAGGGCGGCAACCAATCTCGGAAAACTTTAAGCCCTTGGGACCAAAGAACCACTCCATATGGGTGGCGGAGGTTTCGATGCCAAGCGCTTCGACCACTTTTTGTCCCATTGCCTTCACCTCTTTGTAATCGGGAGCCGAGTCGATCCGATTGGTGGCAATGAACTGGGGCGAAATCCAACGGGTGCGCATGGCTTCAAGCACGCCCGGAAAATAGTGACTGGCAAAGTCGTGAACAATGCGCCCGTTGATGGTGATGCTGTCATAGAAACCCTCGTGGCCTTCAATAAATTCTTCGACCGCCACAGAACCCCCGTGTCCGATACCCATCATGTCCATGATGTTGCCCAGTTGTTCGTCGTTGTCCACGCGGTGGGTACCCGAAGCGCCGGCTCCGGCTCTGGGTTTTAGGATGAGGGGGTATCCAACTCGCTTTGCAAAATCTTCAATCTCCTCGCGAGAGGAACTGCCAATGGACTGGGCGCAGGGGATGCCTGCTTTGCGCAGGGCTTCTTTCATGGCCGGTTTGTCGCGGCAAAGGAAAGCGGTTTCGACGGAGGTTCCGGGAATGGTGCAGCGTTTTCTGATTTCCGCGGCGGGGCTGATATGGGCCTCAACCGTGGTCTCGAGTCGATCGACCCACTCGCGGCTCTGTATGCGACGAACTGCGTTGTACATCGATTCTTCGTGAACGACAGAAGGCACTTGCTCGTAACCATAGAGCCAATGGCGGAGCTGATCTCCTAAGTACTCCGCGGGGGCTTCCCCGATGCCGGTGACCCGTGCCCCCACTTCATAGAGGGCGCGGACAAATTCGCGTTGGTTGGCGGGGAATCCGGGTTCAACAAAAATGACATGCATGACAATCTCCG
>JABDJR010000624.1 GCA_013003415.1 Candidatus Eiseniibacteriota bacterium
GATTTGCATCTAATGGCTCACGAAAAAGTTCTTATTGTCGACGATGAGCAGAGCATGTGCCAGTTTCTCTCCGTTTTACTAAAACGAGAGGGATACGAGGTACTTGTAGCTGACTCCGGGGTCAAGGCCCTGAAGGTCGTTGCTGAGAAAAACCCAGACGCGATCATTACCGATCTCAATATGCCTGAGATGGACGGTATCGAACTTCTTGAGAACATCAAGAAGAACGATGAAACCCTCCCGGTCATCATCATGACGGCCTATGCATCGCAGCAGTCCGCAATCGATGCTCTCAATATGGGAGCGTTTCAATATCTTGAGAAGTCGGCTAAGAATGACGACATCAAACTCGCGGTTAAGAACGCGCTCCAAATGCGACGGGTGCGCACTGAGAACTCCTACCTGAAGCGTCAACTGAAGAAAACGCACTCCACCAAGGAGATTATTGGAAAGTCCGAGAGTATGCTCGAGGTCTTCACCATGGTCGACAAAGTGGCAGAGGCAGAGTCAACGATTTTGATTAGTGGAGAATCCGGAACGGGTAAGGAACTCATTGCCCGGGAGATTCACTATCGGAGCCGCCGCGCCAACGGGCCCTTTGTGTCCATTAACTGTGGAGCGCTACCGAAGGAACTCTTGGAGTCCAACCTCTTTGGACATATGAAGGGTTCCTTTACCGGCGCATTCCGGGATCAGATGGGTCTGTTCCAGGTTGCCGAGGGCGGTACCTTCTTCCTCGACGAGATCGGAGAAATGCAGCCCGATACCCAGGTTAAGCTTCTACGGGCGCTCCAAGAGCGAGAGATTATCCCTGTGGGAGGAACGAAGCCGGTCAAGATTGATGTCCGTCTGGTGGCGGCAACAAATGCGGACCTTGAAAAGGCAGTGCGCGAGGGGCGGTTTCGAACCGATCTCTTCTACCGCCTGAACGTCATTCCACTTCGGTTGCCGTCCCTCCGGTATCGTCTGGATGATGTGCCAATCCTTGCTAACCACTTTCTCTCCCGGTACCTCGGACCTGAAGGTCCTAAGCGTTTGACCAAAGAGGCTCTAGAAGTTCTGATGAACTACGACTGGCCGGGCAACGTGCGTGAACTAGAAAACATCATCGAACGCGCGGTCATTCTCTGTGATGGGAGTCTTATTGATTCTCGGGACTTACCCGAAAAGGTCGTACGAGGCGATTCGGCCAAGGGAAGCCTCGTGATCGACAAGCCCGATCTGACTTTGGAAGAGCTTGAGCGTGAATATATTCTCAAAGTGCTGAAGTTTACGGGCTGGCAAAAGAAGCGAGCCTCGGAAATTCTTGGCATCAATGCTTCAACGCTCTACCGCAAGCTTCAGGCCTACAAGGGACAGGGCTTGCTGGGAGATGAGATTTTGGGTGCGGACGACGAGCCGATGAGCGAGGCCGCCTAGGTCTGGGCCTTGAAAGTCCTGGCGAATACCCGGAACCCGTTTGGGTTTCGGGTTTTCGTGTTTCTGAAGGAATTCAGGATTGGGAATGTCCATTTTGCAACGCCTCTCGCGCATTGCATGTGGCAATTCAAAACGCACGAACCGTTCGATTTGCAAGGGGGTTGAACGGATTCTTGGCTTGTGTGGACGCACCTCGGCCCGAAGCGTGGGGGGGCAAACCCCCGTCATTCAAGGGCTTACTACATTTTCCGAGGTAAAACTAAGTTTTGGCACTCTTGTTGCGATAACTGGGGGTGACAACGGCTTCGACCCGAATTCGGGCTCCGAGGCCCGAACCGTAAAAGTAGTAACTAACAACTAAGAGTCCTTAGGAGGTCTTTTAAATGCTGCGGAACTCCAAGGGTTTTACCCTTATCGAGCTCATGATTGTCGTTTTGATTATTGGTATCTTAGCGGCGATTGCAATTCCTAACTTTGTGTCCATGCAGGACCGTGCCCGCGAGGGTTCGGTAAAGAGCAACATGCACACCGTCCAACTAGCGGTTGAAGATTTCGCCGTTCAGAACGATGGTGTGTACCCGGTCGCGGCTAACGCTGCTGCCGTTACCGCTCTCCTTCCTGGTGGTGCGATTCCGGATAACCCCTTCTCTGGCGCTGCCGCAACCCTTGATTGGGCTGCTGCACCTACGACCGCCGGTAACATGGGATTCTCCGCTGCGACGACCACAACCTACAACCTTCGTGGGTTCGGTAAGAGCGCAATCCTTACTCTCCAGCTGAGCAACCAGTAAGAGAGATCCTTTGGGGTGGTGGCGAACTTGTTCGCCACCACTTCATTCTTTTAACCGACAATGACGATTCTTCGACGACGAGGCAAGCACATGAAACGGCAAGATGGATTCACACTGATCGAATTGATGGTCGTGGTTCTGATCATCGGAGTCTTAGCCGCCATCTCTCTCCCTAACTACCTTCGCATGAAAGACCACGCCAAAGAAGGCCGGGTCAAAGCCAACATGCACACCGTACAAACGATGATTGAAAACTGGGCAGTGGGGAACGATGGGCAATATCCGCTTCCCGCGGATGCAGCTTCACTGGAAGCCAGCTTCCCCGCCGGCTCCTACCCGGACAATCCCTTTACTCTTGCCTCCACTACGGTGGTTTGGAACGCCCTTCCGGCGAACCCTGGTGAGATCGGACTTCCGGCCGTCAGTAACCTGACCTACACGATTCGTGGCTACGGGGCAAACTCCCTCATTGCGTTGGTTCTCAGGAACTAAGCTCACGGGACAATCAAGATTTTGAATGGCCAGACTTCGGTCTGGCCGTTTCTATTTACCCGCTAAAGCCTTGAAAAGGACGGCCGAAATTTACAGATAGGGGCAGTAGCCCCAAAAGCCATAGAACCAATTTTGGGGGAACTGATCCTTGACGGCCTTAAAACTAGAAAAGCTTCAAAAAATCTATCGAAACTCCTGGGGTCGGCGAATTTCGATTCTGAAGGACGTCACGCTTTCTGTAGAGTCCGGGGAGATCTTTGGCCTGCTCGGCGTGAATGGCGCCGGAAAGTCCACGACTTTCAAGGCTATCGTAGGTTTGATCCGCCCTTCAGGGGGAACGGGTGAACTCCTCGGA
>JABDJR010000493.1 GCA_013003415.1 Candidatus Eiseniibacteriota bacterium
AGCTGCATCACCGCGAGCTTCCCCCAGGAATTCCTTGTTGATTATGTCCGCGTTTACGAAGACATTCCGAACGCTTTACCCACGGTGTCCATTACTGCACCCGCTGCGGGAAGCACGCTGCCTGCGGGTAACATCACGATCACCGCGACCGCCTCGGACTCGGATGGATCCATTGCAACGGTTGAGTTCTACAACGGAGCGGCCTACTTGGGCGAAGACACCACCGCCCCTTACGAATTTATTTGGAACTCTGTTCCCGACGGTTGCTACAACATCGAAGCCCGGGCCATCGACAACCTTGGCGGCACGGCTACGGATAACGTTGATATCACTGTTGGTCTAGGTTGCGGTCAGCTTCCCTATTTGGGTTCTGCATACGTGTTTCCCGCCCTCATCCAAGCCGAAGACTACGATGACGGAGGAGACGGCGTGGCTTACTCCGACGCCGATGCGGCCAACCAGGGGGGACAGTATCGTCCGTCCGAGGGTGTCGACATCGAGAACTGCACCGATGCGGGTGGCGGGTACAACATTGGCTGGTTAAGCCCCGGTGAGTGGACCGAGTACACGGTGTCGGTGGCAACCGCCGGGACCTACGACTTCGAAGCACGTGTTGCCTCCCAATCCACCGGCGGCACGTTTCATTTAGAGTTTAACGGCGTCGACGAAACGGGAACCGTAACCGTGCCCGTAACGGGAGGGTGGCAGTCATGGACAACCGTGTCCTTCACGGCAACCTTAAGCGCAGGGACTCAGGTCATGCGATTTGTGGTGGGGAGCGGCTCGTTCAACGTTAATAGCTTTGAGGTGGTTGGGGTCCCTACTTCCGTTCCTCCAGGATCGACTCCTCAAGTTACAGCCTTACGCATGGCTAGCCCCAATCCTTTCAGCCCTCGCACCACCATCCATTACGATCTCCAGGTCCCCGCCAATGTCGACGTCAGCATCTTCGATGCACGAGGTCGTCGCGTAACCACGCTTCTTTCTGACGAGCGGCTTCCCGCTGGTTCGCACCGGGTGGTTTGGGATGGTCGCGACGCCAACGGAAACGCGGTTGCCGGGGGCGTGTACTTCAGCAAACTGAACGCGGGTAACCGGTCGTCAACTCTGAGGATGGTTTTGCTTAAGTAGTCGAAGGGAATCCTTCAGCTCAGGTTACTCCGGCTTCTCATCCCCGAACCATGTGCGGAGCACTTCGGCGGCCGGCTTGCTCTGTGGTGTGAATAGACGGTCCCAAGATCCCTCAAAGGGCTCCGGGTCCGTACCCCACCTCCACCAGTAGACTCCCGCCACCCAGGGTTCGTGCCAAAAGGTTCGAAAGAAAGCCTCGTAGCAGTTGGCCTGGGTTTGAAAGTCGATGTCTTTATGGTCGTAGGTTTCCGGCCAATTCCAGGGCTCCATGGCCGTGTCCTTTGTGCTTTTGTATCCTTGCTCTGTAAACACGACGGGTTTCTCGAACTTTTTGGAGATGGCTTCGATGCGCGCCTTATGCGGTTGCCATCCTAGAATGAGATCTTCTACAGACGGGGTTGGCTGATCGCTGAGCGGGAAGTACCCCTGGATGCCAATGAAATCGAGGTCGTCCCAAAACGCAATGTGTTCAAATTCCTCGTACCAGTTCGCGGCATAGGTGAGCTTACCGTCGTAGATCTCTCGAATGGCAGCAATGAGTTCTCGCCACTCCGCTTCGTGGGTGATGGCAGGGTTGGCCAGCTCGGTTCCTATACAGAGGATCGCGGTGTTGTGGCTGGCTGCAAGCTGTGCATAGTGCAGCATGAAGGCGTTGTAATTTTCAAACCACAGCTGCCAACTTTTCTCACTGGGGAATTCGATGTCGGAGCGCAGCTTGCCATCTCGCCGGTCAAGAAGCCAAACATGAGGTTTGAGCATCGTCTTGATGCCGGTTTCGCGCGCGAGGCGCGCCGTCTCAGCTAGACCGTGATCAGTTTCTCCCCAGGTCCCTTCGTTCGTGAGCCGTATCTCTGGGGCATCGTACTGTTGCTGATAACCAAAGGGCGTGAGGCTGATCCACTCCACATGATGAATGGCCAGGGTGTCCATGTTCGCCTTGGTTACATCATGCCGCCAAACAAGATTGACGCCACGATGTTTGTCGCTTTGGGAATGCTCCGCATCAGCACCCGTACAGCTCGTGAGCATCAGACAGGCAAGAGGTATGGTGAAGATCTTTATCCGGAGCAGATGGCCTCCACAGCAGATAGCTTTCCCATCTTCGTGAGCCTTGAAAGGGCTATCAGCGCGGATCGATGAATCGGCGTTTTAGCTTTCCGAGTGTCATGGGTTCCACCGGCGTTTGTGCGTCATAGCCGGGGCTGAACTCGATGGTAAAGAAGTCGCGGTAGTTGCTGTCGGTTCCGGGAATCAGCTCATCGGCGACTTCGATGATGGGGTCGACCATGCCCGTCGCGCTCCCTGTGGTTGCAGGGGTTCCGACTACACCCATCCGCGCAGTGGCCGTCATCGCTACAAGAATAATAACGTCAGGTGGGATGCTGTGAGTGTCATCGATGGAGAATTCGGTAACGGGATCGATATCTTCTCCATCGACGTCGAGATTCTCCTGAATAAGAACGGATGTGCCGACGGGTTGGTACCGAAAGAACGAAGTGGCTTGCGCTCCAAAGATCGGCTCGACGTCTACGGAACCAGAAGCGACCAGGTGCACGGGAACATCAGTAACGCTGACGGGCGGCTCGGCAGTTTGGACAACCTTTGCCCCGAAGTTGATTGAAGTGTTTGTTGACAGCGTAAGGTTCGTGCCGGCCTGGGAAATGTCCCAATTGACCTGCGCGATGCCAACGGGTGGGGCCTCAGTTCCAAAAGCAACAACTCCCGAAACCTCGTATCCGGTCCCAGAGAGTGTTTCCGTGTGGGGCTCAGGCATACTGAAATCCGAGCCCATGAAACTAGTGCTATTCACCTCAAGCGTCTGAACTTCAAGGGAGATGCTCTCTTGCCAGATGGCCGGCGAAAGGGTTCCTTGGGCATCGGCACGCCCGGTAAAGAGAACAAGCGCGAGAGCGACTAAGGCTAGGGCAGGTTTTGCGTACTGAGCGAAAGACATCTCTGAATTCCTCCGAGGGTGGGGGGCCGGCCGAATGATTGGCTTGGTGTGGCCATCCTAACAGGCCCCAGGTTTCTAGTGACTCTGACTCCTTAAGTCTTACATGTTGTCCAAATTAACTTTTGACGACATATCATCTTGACGTGTCGTTGGAGGCAACGTTAGACTTCAAACATGTCGCAAGAACCTAAAAATGACAACACGTTTAACAGGACCTGGCGTCCTCAAGATCCCTATAACGACCTGCCTAAATTGCCACCGCAGAATGAGTTAGAGACGAAACCCATTCTCCGCCAGGCCATTCGCTCCAGAGCAGCGCTCTCCGAGCTAAAAAAGGCCACCGAGCTAATCCCAAACTCGGCCATGCTCATCAATACCCTTCCCCTTCTAGAAGCCCAGGCTAGTTCGGAAATCGAGAACATCGTGACGACAGCCGATCAGCTCTTCCGGCATTTCCAAGCTCCCGAGCAGGACAATCCGAGTATCCGCGAGGCCCTTCGTTATCGTGAGGCGTTGCTGGAAGGGCTACGCGATTTAGAAACGCGTCCGCTTTGCACTCGATCTGCGGAGGCCATTTGTTCGCGTATCAAAGACATGACCATGACGATACGGAAGATCCCGGGAACCAAGATTGCCAATGCCATTTCTGGAGAAGTGATCTACACGCCACCGGATGGGGAGCAACGACTCCGCGATCTACTCACAAACTGGGAGCAGTTTATGCACCGGCGCTCCGAGCTTGATCCGCTCATCGTCATGGCCGTGGCGCACTATCAATTCGAAGCCATTCACCCGTTCCTTGATGGAAATGGAAGGACGGGCCGGGTTCTAAACAGTTTGTTTCTGGTTGATCAAAAACTGCTTGGACTGCCTACTCTGTACTTGAGTCGCTACATCATCACGCATAAGGAAGCTTACTATGGTTTGCTCCTGGAAGTGACGCGTCGTGGGTCCTGGGAGAAGTGGATCTTGTACATGCTGCAAGCCGTGGAAGAGACATCCCGATGGACGACGGAACGGATTGACTCGATTCGGGAACTGCTTGAACACACGAGTGCCTATGTGCGCGAGCGAGCACCGAAGATCTATTCCTGGGAACTGATGGAAGTGATCTTCAGCCAGCCCTATTGTCGCATCCGAAACTTAGTGGAGGCTGAGATCGTCGGGCGACAAGCTGCCTCTCGGTACCTAAAGGCACTGTCCAGTATTGGAGTTTTAGAAGAGCAACAATCCGGACGGGAAAAACTCTTTGTCCATCCTAAACTTCTAGGCTTACTGACAGGGCACAAAAGCACGTTCACTCCGTATACGGCAGCTGAGGAGCAGAAACCTTACCTTTAGCTTTCAGGTCGAAGTTGTTTCCTAATATCCGAAAACTTCTGAATCGACTTCGAGGTTTGGCGCGGGCTCAAGGCTTAGGTTAGAGTTATTCTCGATGAGCGCACAAAACCCGACAAGAGAGAGACGATGATCGGCACCACCATTTCCCACTACTCTGTTGTATCCAAGCTTGGCGAAGGTGGGATGGGTGAGGTTTACCGTGCCCGTGACACCAAACTCGAGCGCGATGTGGCGATTAAAGTACTCCCTCAAGATCTATCGCATGATCCGGAGCGGTTAGCGCGTTTTCAACGAGAGGCCAAAACCCTTGCCGCTCTCACGCAGGCAAACATCAGCGCCATCTATGGAATTGAGGAGAAGGAGGGGAACCAGTACCTCATCCTTGAACTTGTTGAGGGGCAGGATCTTTCCGAGTTGCTCAAGGGTGGCCCTCTTCCCGTGGAAGAAGTCGCCCGGCTCACGCACCAACTCGCCGATGCCCTGACTTATGCGCACTCGAAAGGTATTGTTCATCGGGATCTCAAACCAGGAAACATTCGGATTCAGCAACCCGAAAACCAAGTGAAGGTGCTCGACTTTGGGTTGGCCCGAGCCTTTGAGGGAAACCCCGACTCCGGACTGCCGCTTGAAGACTCGGAAACCATGGACTCGCCGATCACTCAGGGGCACGTGATCATGGGTACCCCGCAGTACATGTCGCCGGAGCAGGCAACCGGTAGCCCTCACATTGATCACCGGAGCGACATCTATAGCATGGGCTGTGTTGTGTACGAAATGCTGACCGGTAAGACTCCTTACAACGCTCCCGACGTTGTTTCCCTGCTGGCCGCCCATGCCACCTCACGTATTCCCAACCCCAAGGCGACTCGTGGCGATTTACCTGCCGCTCTACAGAAGATCTTTAACAGAGCTTTGGCCAAGATTCCCGAAGATCGCTATCAGAGTGCCGCCGACTTCGCGACCGACATTCAGACTGCCCTGGTGGGGAAGCCGGGCTCTGTAAAGAAGTCCCGCGTACTTATGGGTGGGCTGGCCACAGTGCTCGTGATCGGTTCACTTGCGGGTGCGCTTTGGTTCAACAACAAAAGCGCACAGCACAAAGCGTGGGTTCACGAGACAGCAATCCCGGGAATTGAGGAAGCCCTAGAAAACAGAGATACTGAAGCTGCCTGGAACTTGTACCAAGAAATCCAAGTTCGCGATCCGGGTAATGAGCAAGTGGCCAAGATGGCCGACTCTTTCTCCAAAGAGATTCCTATTGTCACCGAGCCCGAAGGGGTGACCGTATACCGACGTTTCCTGGATTCCGATCCCGACGCTTGGACTTTAGTCGGCACCACGCCGATGAACGCGCGTCTGCCTTCGGGCTTTCAACGCTTTCGCTTTGAGAAACAAGGCTACGCCACCGCCGAACTCGCTAACCATTGGTACTACATGAAGGACCAAACCACACGCTTAGCCAAAGCGGGCGAGTTTCCCGAAGATATGGTCTATATCCCGGGAGGAGAGGTCAAACTCAATATTCCGGGGTTGGATCATCTTGGGAACGTCGATATGGGGAACTACCTCATTGCCAAGGACGAAGTCACCAATGCGCAATACGCCGAGTTTGTCCGGGCCGGAGGGTATGAGAAGCCCGAGTATTGGAAGGAACCGTTTCTTCAGAACGGCGACACCCTGAGTTTTAGTGAAGCCATGGCGCTATTTAAAGATCGGACTGAGCAGCCCGGACCTGCTAGTTGGAAAGTTGGGGACTATCCTGATGGTCAGGGTAACTACCCGGTTACGGGTATTTCATGGTACGAAGCCGCCGCGTACTGCAACTTCGCCGGACGGGAACTTCCGACGCTCTACCACTGGAACCGAGCCGCAGAAACGCGCATCAGCCAGATTGTCGTTCCCGAAAGTAACTTCGCGGACCAGGGGCCTTCGGAAGTGGGCGAGTACCCCGGCTTAACCGCCTTCGGAGTCCGGGATATGGCTGGGAATGCTCGCGAGTGGTGTTCGAACATGACGGACTCGGGGCACCGGGTTGTTTTGGGCGGAGGTTGGAATGATCAGCCCTACATGTTCAACGACTTCTTTGCTCAGGACCCCTGGGACCGAAGCGAGACCAATGGATTACGCACGGTAAAGTTTCTGGATGATCACATTGCCGATACAAAAATAGTCATCAAATCTCCCCGTAGAGATTTCATGGCGGAAGAACCGGTGTCGGATGAAGTCTTCGATGTTCTGCTGAATCTCTACAGCTACGACAAAGAACCCTTGGAGTCTGAAGTTCTGCAAACCGACAACGACCACAAAGACTACAAAGCCGAGAAGGTCGAATTCAATGCCGCCTATGGTGGCGAGCGGATGCAGGCCTACGTCTATACTCCGAAGCAGGGAGAGGGGCCGTTCCCGACCGTGGTCTACTTCCCCGGATCGAATGCCATTCATGGGAGCAGCAGCGATCACTTAATGCGCGCCCGCTGGGACTGGTTCATGAAGCAAGGTTACGCCTTTATTTATCCCATCTACAAAAGCACCTATGAACGGGGCGACGAGTTGGACAGCGACTACCCCGATGAATCGCAGTTCTACCAAGATCACGTGATCATGTGGGGCAAAGACATGTCCCGAGCAATCGACTATTTAGAGAGTCGACCTGAGTTTGACACGGATCGGCTTGCCTACTTTGGTGCCAGCTGGGGTGGAGGTATGGGACCGATCATGTTGGCCATCGAACCGCGGTTCAAGGCCGGCGTGCTTCTTGTGGCCGGGTTTTTGATTCAGAAAGCGAAACCGGCGGCCGACCCGATCAACTTTGTTACTCGGGTTAAAATTCCCGTGCTCATGCTCAACGGAAAGTACGATCATTTCTTTCCGGTTGAGAGTACTCAGATCCCTCTTTACAAGTTGCTGGGAACCCCTCCCGAGCACAAAAAGCACTTCCTTTATGAGGATGGGCACCGCGTCCCTAACGATGATCTCATTCGGGAGACCCTGGCCTGGCTTGAGAAATACGTGGGTAAGAGCTAGAAATAGCCTTTAGAGGTCATGTGTTCCCAGAAAAGTTGTGCACCCGCTCGAGGCGATGACGTTATCCCAACTGTGACAGCGCTTAGCAATCTGCGGTTTCGCCGGTTTTGTTTGCTAAGATAGGTCTAGGACCCACACAAAGGACTGCGCTCATGTCTTTCGCTCGCTCTGCCTGCCTTCTCCTGCTTGCCCTTTTTGTTCTTCCCTCCACCCTCCTCGCTCAAGATAGCGATCCTCATTCTGAAGAAGCCTGCTGTGGATTCACGGTTGAAGGCTACAAATTCTACGACCTCGATGGCAACGGCATCATGGATGGGGGAGACTACGGCCTCGGAGGCTGGACCATCATTGCTATGGATAGTACCGGGACGGTGGCGGATAGTACGGTCACCGACTCCACCGGATATTGGTCCATGAATACGCCGGTCTGGTGCGGGGCGCAGCTTCAGCTGGCCGAAGTTCTAGTACCCGGCTGGACCCAAAGTTATCCCGGAGGCTCTGGCGTGCACGTTGACTATCTTGTCGGCTGCTTCGAAACGCATGGTCCCTACAATTTTGGGAACACCCCACCGGACTGCCAAGACTTCCAGCGCACGTACACCACAGATGCCGATTTCATTGAAGGCACACTTGATGGTGTTGTCACCAACAGTGACCAACTTGAGCTTTCTCCAACCGGAACAACGTTTAAGTACGCATGGATTGCAAACGCGTCGGACGGAACGATCTCCAAGGTTGATACCGACACCGGCAACGAAGTCGCACGCTATTACACGGGACCACCCGATCCCGACGGTTTCTACAATTATCTTTCCCCGTCACGAACCGCCATCGATGAAGATGGCAATTGTTGGGTAGCCAACCGCACCATGAATGGTGTCGGTTCGGTAACCCAGATTCTGGTGGATGGGGGAGATGACCGGAACTCGAACGCCACCATCGAAACCTCTTTCGACG